>DUZJ01000032.1 GCA_013349615.1 Planctomycetota bacterium
CATATTATCACTTTTAATCCGGATTTCGTATTGCCAATTCGGCCCGAAGTCTTTGGAGAAGCCGTTAAAAGTTACATTGACGTCATTATGTTCGCCGCTTAGATTGTTGAGTGTCACGCTGTTCTCGGTAAAATCCAGGTCGCCGACGATATGCTCAACGGGATAGGGGAATTTGCGGTCGCAAATCGAAACATCCTTACAATAGACCTTGCCTTCGAATTTACTCCCGCTGAGGCGCTCTAAATTGCCGGATGCTGTGAGGCCAATATCAATTTGTCCTGCGGGACGGTATCGGGCAAAAAATCTCTGCAGGGTACTAAATGCACTCCAGCCTTCTAAAAACGACGGCTTATCGAAAGCAAATGTATCACCGTCGGTGCCGCGGCTGCCGAGAAAATCCTTTATCCTCAGCTCCATTGAATAAGTATTGTTCGGCTCGTAACTTAACTGGGCGGCTATGACCTTTATGTCCCACGTCCTCTCAAAGGCGGGGACACTCGCAGACGAAATCCCACCGGCAATTGTAATCCTGCCCGGCCTCCACAGTCCCTTCAGCGTGCTTTTGACTGCCTTTGCCATTTCGGCTGTTGTTATTCTGAAGCTGTAAGCCCCGGGCTCTTCTTCAGCAGGCCCGAACCTCGCATCAATGGGTATTTGTGTGGCGACTTTAACGCGGGCGTTTGAGACCCTGCTGTATTGAAGTGTCCCCCTTTCGAGACGAACAACCGGCATTTTCCCGGCCCCGCCTTTAGCGACTTTGAACTTAAGGCCGGCTGTATTCCATTGCCCTGTATCCGAATCATATCGAGCATCGAAAACAAAATCATTAACGGTTATTTCTCTCAATCGCGGCCGTACCAGCAGTAGGCTGCCTATGTCGAAGCGGGCATATACCTTTTCAGCTTTAAGTATCGCAGCGTCGTACTTTTCCCTCTGCTCAGGCCTGATTACAAGTTTTTCGATGGAGACCGAGCCGTCGAACTTGAAATCAATTTTTTTGGCCTTGATTTTTGCATTCGTAAGTTCAGCAATTTGTGCGATGGCGACTTGGCGCAGAAATCGGCCCGCCAGAATGAGAACGAGCCATAGAACCACAGCCAGAATCAAAAAATCGACAAGCCTGCGAAGAGAAACTCGTCGGGTACGTCTGGTCTTCCTAAATGTTCTGCTTTTAGCCACGGATTTCAGAAAGTCTGCGAATTTTAGTTTACAGTTGACAGTTCATAGCGGATTTATCAATATCGAAGTCAAAGGTCCGGCATCTGTTTGCCGGAATCATTTTTTTATCGCCTTGTCTGCGATGTCCCGACGGCAGTAAGCGCCCTCGAATTTTATTTTATCGACGGCCCTGTACGCCTTTTCTTTTGCTTCCCCGATTGTCTCCGCAAGTGCGGTTACGCCCAACACTCTGCCGCCGTTAGTAACAATATCTCCGTCGCTGACGGTGGTGCCTGCGTGGAAGACAACAACATCTTCAATTTTGTCGGCCTCATCCAGACCGGTTATTTTTTTGCCCTTTTCATAACTGCCGGGGTAACCGCCTGATGCCATCACCACGCAAACCGCCGGCCGTCGGTCCCATTCGAGCGTGACCTTATCCAGCCTGCCGTCGCAAACCGCCAGGCAGACTTGAAGCAAATCGCTTTTTAGCCGCATTAGAATCGGCTGCGTCTCAGGGTCGCCGAACCGAACGTTATATTCCAGCACTCTCGGCCCACCGCCTGTCATCATAATCCCTGCATAAAGCACTCCTTTATAAGGCGTGCCGTTACGGTTCATACCATCCACCGTCGGCACCAGAATCTCGCGTGTAATCTGGTCCATTATACGCTCGGTGACCACAGGCGCCGGACTATAGGCGCCCATTCCGCCGGTGTTAGGCCCCGTGTCACCATCACCGATGGGCTTGTGGTCCTGCGACGATTCCATAACGTAGATATTTCGACCGTCCACAAAAGCAAGTATTGACGCCTCTTCGCCTAAGAGCTTATCTTCAACGATGACTTTGTCACCAGCCGGCCCGAATATTTTGTCGCGCATTATCTTTTCAGCCGCCAGAATGCCGTCGGAAGGGTCATCACAGACATACACGCCTTTGCCCTTTGCGAGCCCTGCCGCCTTTACCACCACCGCTTCGTCTCTGCTTGCGATATACGTTTTAGCGTCGCTGAATCTCTCGAAGATTCTGCCCTCTGCGGTCGAGATAGAGCTGGAGCGCATCAATTGTTTTGCAAATGCCTTGTCCGCTTCGAGCTGTGCCGCCCCGGCGCTCGGCCCGAACGCCTTTATACCAGCCGCTTCGAATATGTCAACAATTCCTGCCGCCAGCGGGTCCTCCGGCCCGATTACTACAAGCCCTATATCGTTTTGTTTTGCAAAGTCCAGAAGCATGTCGGTATCATTGACACCGATAGAAATATTTTCCCCGCACGCCTCCGTACCGGCATTTCCCGGAGCGATATACAGTTTGCCTAATTTTTTTGATTGAGCTAATTTCCAGGCGAGCGCATGCTCCCGCCCGCCGCTGCCGACCAAAAGTACATTCATCCTGCTAATCCCAAGTAACTATTTAATTTCTTCTTGTTTTGGTTCTGTATTGGGTGCAAAGATATTGCAATTAGCGGCTAAAGGCAAGAAAAAAGGCCGCAAGTTCCAACAGACCGAATTTGCGGACGTATGTTTCTAAATCCCCCTCTGTTTTACCCCTGATTTCCCACGCACAAATTATGGCTCAGCTTGATTAGGTTCTTCTATTTTCTTCCGAGCCTCTGCTTCTTTCAGGGCTTTCAATTGTTCCGCCTGTTTGCGTAACTGCTCTTGTGCCTCTTTTATTCGCTTAACCCGATTTGGATCCATACCTGGAATAACCAGTCCTCTTTCTTCTGGCATATATTTCGAAAGAAGCTCGCCAAGCTCTTTGCTCGCTCCAACAGATCCTAAAAAGCTTCTTTTGCCAACAAGGTCAAAACTTACTTCCCAAAGCTTCAGATTTTCAGGATACCCGTCATAGAACAGCAAGCTCAGCTTGTGTCTGCCTTCAGTGTAAACAATAGCTTTGTCAGCTTTGGTGAGAAGTCCCTTAATCCTGTTCATCTCGTCAATGTTATCAGGAATGACCCAAGACTTATTGACTTCCCATGCAGTTTTCCCTGGTTTGTACCAGACAATACACACAGGAGTTAGCTTCTTTAACTCAGCTGACTCATCTGTCAATAGATAGCTCGGTCCTTTCTGACAAGAAGACAGAAAGACAACCCCGATAATTAGTGGAAAAATTAAACGTTTCATTTTAAAGTACATCCAAATTAAGGATTTATTCTAATCTGATTGAACTAAAATTGACAATCCCATTGCCCACAACGAATATGTTATCATCCCCGTCAATATCGAAAAAATCAGGCATTCCATTCAGGCCCCACATTGCTATGCGCATTCCTGCACCACCATGACTGCTTGTATATTCGAGGGCTCTCTCTACACTGTCACTAGCACCCATTCTCTCCCAGAACATTCTAATCCCTTCTGTTGTATTGCCTACAATCTGCTCCATTATTCCAGTTGATACAAGCACTTTTATTCGCCATCCAATGTAAATCTGATCGCGGCTACCTTCACCCGCTAGCGAGAACATCCCATAGGCTTGTGCCATATCCCAAAATTTAACACTCAAGCAACCATCAACGAATACGATCTTTTTGTTCCATTCTTCATGCATTCCAAGATTCCATAAACTAAACCCTCTGTTGTCCCAATCATCAGGTAATGGCACTCCACTATTTGTCCGGGAAAATACACCTCTTTCTTTCCAGCTACTCCAAATCAATCCCTCTTTAAGCTGCCAGCACATTGTGTGAGTTCTTTGAACTCCTTCAACTCCAGGACTAGCACCTACATGGCTGTTCGCGTGGCCGCACCAGTAGATGTACTTTACGATTGATTTGTTGTACAGATAAGTTAGATTTTCTTCGGTTACATCATATCTGTACAAAGCAACCCAAGTTACATTTCGATTGTTGCAGGCCTCTGCACACTCGATAATCGCTGGCTTTCTGACCTTGAATACATCTTTGTTAGGCAGAACAATCACCATCCTGACACCGTCAGGGTAGTCTGCTTGCTTAAACTTCTTTATAAGGTCTTTCTTTGTAACTGTAGAACTACCCCCTGACTCTGCTCCTCCGCTCGTCTCAGTTATAGAAAGCTCACAAAATTGTTCAGTTCCGAATGTAGCTCCGGGTATCACAATGCTGATATGCTGACCGGTATAATTATCCGACCAGACCGTTTGTCCATACTGATCAGTAACCTTTGCCTCTAATGTGTCATTCCCGTCATAAAAACCAGTGTATTTATAATCCTCATCTGGATGGAAATAGTCACTACCTGCAACTTTATGAAGCAGATTATTGAAATAAACATTTATTGGCTTGTGGTTAATTATACCACCATACACATCAGTAGTCACAAGCCGTAGTATATGCCAGCCGTTGGAAAAAGCATCACTTTGCAGTCCGATCCACTGCTCCTCTTTATCCCAACCAAGCGACAAACTATCGATTAGCTGATTATCCACATAGACGGAAACTATTCCCGCATACAGAGGAATGTCCTTGAGTTCAATACCGACATAGCCTTGAACATTATTTGGTTCAACTGTCTGGATTGTCTCAGGGTCAAATATTTCTATGGTCATTTCATTGAGTAGCCATTGATTTGCCAGTATCGCAAAGTCAAGGAAATTTACTATCTGGTCGTTATTCAAATCAGCAGAATTCGGAGTTGTAACTAACCATTGATCTGTAAACTCCGCCAAATCATTCATGTCAATAGCATTATCAGTGTTCAAGTCTGCCTTCAGCCATTTATCAACTCCTCTAATCTGGTAATGCGGCCAGATATCTCCAACACCTTCGTCAGGTACACCGTTAATATTAGTTGTCCATCCTGGAAACGGGGTAAGCCCTGAGCCTTGATTCACAAACAGCGAATTTGGGTTAAGGAAAATTCTATAATCATTTGGATCGATCACAAATGGATCATTCGCTTCGTAGACGGGATCGGTAAATGGCAACTCGGGGAAATTCTTGTTCTGAACATTGTTGTACAGGCCAGGACAGATTATACTGAATGCAACATTTCCATCCCAGCCATTAAATGCCGAATAACAGTTTGTGGCTGTACAATCCCCGCTGTAGAAATTCGGTGGTTCATTAGGCTCATATAATCCATATACTGTGAAACCGTCGTCACCGTCATCAGCCAGGCAGTTGTAAATCTCAAAGTTAGCTCCTTCAAAGATTATGCTTCCGTCCCAGCTCTCAGGTATGAAATCATAAGCATATCCATAATATTGCCATTCAGGAGACCATATTCCATAATAGCTCACACTGGAGTTCATAATTCTGTTAGCACCGAAGCTTAGGATTCCATTATAACACCCGAAAGCATGAATATTCGATATCGGGTAGTCGAGTTGCTGGTCAACCTGGAGTCCATAATAAAATCCTCTTAAACAAATGTTATCCAGCTTGCATCTTGTACCGGCAGTTCGATCAATGAAAATACCACAGAAATTATTGAAGAATGGATTACCGGATTCACCGACAATCCAAACCGCTAAAACAGGATTGTTTGCATCATTCGGCTCATAAATCAAATTAGGCTCATTGGGCTGCGGTGCAGGTTCACCAAAATGCACGTTTGCGCCATCATAAACTACAATTCCATAATCCGAATCCTCCGCAAGTATAATGGTTGTATCGGATGGAATTACAACATCAATTTCTTCGCCGTCTACACCATGTATAAGCAAAGGAGGATAAGGTACGTAATAGGTTGTATTAGGGTCTAAAAACTGACTACTGGTGATCTCCTGCAACTCCACATAACTGGGTCCACCCAAAGTTGTAAAACCGGAAGCTTCAAAATTCTCTTCACTTATTATAGGAGAATAGTCAAACTCTTCCAAGCAATAAGGTTTAATACTGTCATCCAGACAGTGTAGAAGAAGAGGCGGAGACTCATTTCGCGGCTTGAATAGTGAATCTGGAATATTAGGCTCTTGAGGCTCATTGGGTTGACTGGGTAGATTAGGCTCACTTGGCTGATTTGGTTCCGGTTCCAGCTCAGGCTCAGCTTCGGATTCAATTTGAACCGCATCCGAATCTATACCAAAAATAACTGTGTTGGCATCCGGTATCTTAAAAAGAATAAGCTGATAATCCAAAATATCACCGACAGTTAGGTTGACTATCGCCAAACCTAACTCTTCATCTTCAAAAGTAAACAGATATTCACCTTCTCTTGGCTTTTCTGCGAGCGTGTCGGGTTCTGGCAGTGGCTCAAGTTTGCCGCCCATCTCGCAAGTTACCGAATAACTCTGTTTCTGCTTGCCAGTCTGGCCGGTAACTGCAATTATGATGTTGGCTTTAGTTTCGATTTCAACTGGCTTTGACATATCAAGACCGTTGACTGTCAAAACCAAATCTGCATTGGCGATAGAAACCATTGCCAACAAAATTACGATAATTGATAACACTTTCATTTTTAGCTCTCCCATAAAAGTTTCGTGTCAATACCTTTTCTAGAAACATCCCCTTAGAAAATGATTTTCTTCTGCATGTATTTCCCCCTTTCACGCATTTAGTTTGGTACAGTAGTCATAAATTATACCACTTTAACAGAGGAATTACAATATATGCAAACATTTGTCAACAAAATTCCAGCCGGAACTCAAGGTATATGCCGATTATGCAAAAAATCTCAGTGATCTCTGTGGAGAATTTTTTTATTTTTTTGTTGTCTTTTGTGCCTTTTCGTGCTTTTTCGTGCTTTTTCGTGCTTTTTCGTGGCTATATTCTTTGTGCCTTCGTGTCTTCGTGGTGAATATTTTTATTAAAAAAGTTATATTTTCATTGAACATGTAGGGGAAGTTTGGTATAATTACAATCGCCATAGAAATGGCAGGTATTTTGCGGAGAACCGCACGTTTTCGTATCAGCAGATACACACACATAAACCTTTATTTGGCAATCAAGGCAAAGTTTTGAATTTGGGTCATTTAGATTTTGATATTGTTTCGAATTTCGTGCTTCGTATTTCGTATTTTTCGTATCGAGATACGAATTTCCCCTCTACAACTGTAGAGAACGCTCTACAAATCGCTCATTTTATGCAAAACAAACCCAATTTCAGAAAAGCCAAAATGAACGTAAATATGGTATTAACAGTGGATTATGAAAAAAAGACACTTGGTCAACGCGGGAAAAACAAACCCAATTCAAACCCAATTCAAACCCAATCAAACCCAATTAAAGCCAATAAAATGCCAAAACAAACCCAAAACAAACCCAAACAAACCCAATCTGTAGTGAGCTTACCTGCCCTGCCTGCCCTGAGCGCAGCCGAAGGGAGCGCAGCCGAACGGATCGAACCTATTTCAGAGGCAAAAAAATCCTGCTGCCGGGGCAATCCGCACGCCAGCCATCGTGCGGGAGCGGTTGCAAAGATAAAAATTGTAACGGTCTCATTGACCTTGCCTGGTATTGATGCTAATCTACTGGCTTTGCAATTTAAGGAAGATGACTTGTGGAACTGTCCTGGCTGATGAAAACGAGAATCGCTGCTTCGGTCGCCACCGGAGTTGTATTGATAGGTCTTTTGGCTTGGCCGTTGGCGGCACCGCCCGAGCCGTTCGGCACTGTCTCTCTACCTGCCGGCACTATAAGTGCCACGGGAGCAGTAATCGTGGCGGTCCTGGCATTCCTGGCCGGCTTTATTGCCTATTTTGTTTCCTGGCCCTACGGCCGGGAAATCGGCATCTTAGCGGCCCCAGCCGGATTAGGCATCTGGGCCGTGCGCTCAGGCAGTATGGTCAATCTCATACGGCGCACAGCCGCGGCCAACCAGTCCGCTCTGTTCGCGGCCCTTAAATGGGAACCGCTTTTCTGGCTGGCAATAGTCGCCGCAGGATTTGCCGGAGTACTCGCAGCTCAAAGAATAAGCAGAAAACATAATCCCGACAAAAACAAGAAAATATCTAACCCTAAATCAAATATGCACCTAAACGTAATAATTGCTCTGGCCGCCTCGGTCTTGATAGCTCAGTTTGGCATCACCGTATTTGCTCAGAATGTCCGAGTATTCGACGAAAAATTAGGTTCAGTTCTCGCTCAGCCGGCTGTTGCTCAGATTGTTTATGCCGTTTTTGTTTCGTTTGGCATCGCTGCTTTCGTAGCAAAGAAATTCCTCAATGTCAGCTATATCTGGCCAACAATTGCCGGAGCTTTCGTAACTGCCTTTGCTATAATTACTTACGGCAAGGAGGATATAATACAGTATCTTAACTCCCGCTGGCCCGCGGTCTTCTTCTCTCACGCGGTCATTTCAATATTGCCCATTCAGATGGTAGCTTTTGGCACTTTAGGCTCGATTGCCGGCTACTGGATGGCGATACGCTACAATTATTGGAGAAAACACGCATAAAAAAGTAAAATCAACGGGATTCGGCAAATTTAATCCATCTTTATTTTTTTCAAGTCAACTCTTTTACATAAATCTATATGTTGCAAGTGTTTATATGCCGAGTGCCTAATAATTAACCTTCGTTATCTAAACAAATCTAAAAATGATTGTTTTTGGCTTCCAAATTAGCCGAAAATATAGTTGCGCCCTGATTTTTGCTCTTTATTTAACCAGGGATTAGGCGCGGTTTTTTGCTAAGTTGTTATGCAATAACGGAATATAAAAGTATTTGACCGGCAGCAGGGCGAACAAATGGCTGGTTTGTGGCGTAACGTATGTTAAGACCAGCCCACAAAAGGAGTTAGAAATGTTGGTGCTAAGCAGGCAAAAGGATGAGTCGATTATGATCGGCGATGACGTAGAGATTATCATCGTTGATGTCCGTGGCGATAAGGTGCGTCTGGGCATAACGGCCCCGAAGGCTATACCCGTGCATCGCAGGGAAGTCTACGAGGCCATTCAACGCGAAAAGAGCGAAAAGCAGCCTTAAAGCAAAATAAAATTCAACGCCGCCGAAGCTGCTTTTATCAAACTTCCAACGCCGTCCTATTTGAACAATCTTCTCGAATAGGACGGTTTCTTATGCGCAAAGCTTATTCAGACCTTATAAAAATTCCTTTCCGCCTCTCGATCAATATTTTGAGAATCCTTGATTATTTCAAAAATTTGGTTCGACAAAAACCAAATTTACACTATATTTGCAGATGATTTTCTAACAGAAGCTGTCAAATTGGGAGGCTAAATTATGGACAGAACCAGGTTCTTACCAAACGCACAATTAAGCAGATTCGGTTCACCAACAAAATCCAGAGGGATTGTTGCTTTGGGGATTTTGGCAATGTTTTTAGCGACACTCAGCTGCGCCGTTTCCAAGAGTACCTCAGCGGCGCAGAGCAGGAAAATACCTGTTATCTTCGATACCGACATCGGCGGTGACATTGACGATACGTGGGCACTCATTATGCTTCTGCAATCGCCCGAGTTCGACATCAAATTAGTCACAACTGCCGTAGGTGACACTCCGGAGAAGGCAAAGATTGTCGCGAAGATTTTAGAGATTGCCGGAAGGACCGACATACCTGTCGGCATAGGGATACGACAAAACAAAGGCGGCCACAGACAGCGCGACTGGGTAAAGGATTACAAACTCTCATCATATCCCGGCACCGTTTATCAAGATGGCGTGCAGGCCATAATAGACACTATAATGAAGTCTCCGAAGCCGATGACATTGATCGCTGTCGGCCCCTTGCCCAACATCGGAGCCGCGTTGACGCGCGAGCCCCGGATAGCTAAGAAAGCAAGGTTTGTCGGAATGCACGGTAGTATCCGCAAGGGCTACGGCGGAAGCTCAAAAGTCAGCGCCGAATACAACGTCAGAGCTGACGCCAAAGCTGTACAAAGGGTCTTCGCCGCCCCGTGGGATGTTACCATTACACCTCTGGACACTTGCGGTATAGTCTATCTTAAGGGCCGGAAGTATCAAAAAGTCCTCAAAAACGACAGCCCTTTAACTAATGCATTGATAGAAAACTACCGCGCATGGTACAAACAGGGTATACTGAATAGCCAAAAGAATTTAAGCGATGCAGAAGTAAATAAAAGGGTGAATCAAAAGTGCAATTCCAGCAGTACAACGCTTTTTGATACCGTCGGCATTTACTTAGCTATGACGACTAAATTAGTTAAGATGGAAAAGCTCGGTATCACCGTTACCGACGATGGGTACACAAGAATTGATAATAAAGCCAAAGTGATTAACTGCGCCACTGAATGGAAGGACTTAAGCGCCTTTGAAGATTTCTTGGCCGATAGACTGACGAAATAAAATGCCTGCACTGAATTGATTCTGAAAACAAAATGCAGGAGAGCGAGGTTCTAAAATGAAACGAGACGTACCGACAATCGCCGTGGTCGGCAGCAGCAATATGGATTTGGTAGTAAAATCGAAAAGGATACCCGCGATAGGCGAGACAATCCTCGGCGGAGATTTCATAATGGCCCCCGGCGGCAAAGGTGCGAACCAGGCCGTCGCCGCCGCAAAATTAGGCGCTCAGGTGTTCTTTATAGCCAAATTAGGCGAAGATATATTCGGGTCGCAATCACTTAATAACTTCGAGAAAGAAGGCGTGAATACAAAGTATGTCCTTCAAACAAAAGAGTCACCCTCCGGCGTTGCTTTAATAATGGTTGACGACGACGGCAACAATCTAATCGTTGTCGCTCCCGGAGCCAATCAAAACCTGTCGCCGGAGGATGTCAAGGAAGCTGGAACAGAGATTGCTTCGTCGGGCGCGTTGGTCGCACAACTGGAAGTGCCGATAGAAACAATTGAATGTGCTGCCGGATTAGCCAACAAGTCCAACGTGCCCTTTATTTTAGACCCGGCCCCGGCCCAAAAGCTCAGTCCACAGCTTCTTAAAATGGTTGATGTGCTGACCCCAAACGAAACGGAAGCCCAGTTCCTTACCGGCGTAGAAGTAAAAGACCGGGAGAGCGCGAGCGCAGCAGCTCATAAACTATTAGAATTTGGAGTCAAAACCGTCATATTGACTATGGGGGCAAGTGGGTATCTTACGGTGAGCAACGAGGGGACAGAATTTGTTCCTGCCAGGAAGGTGAAAGCCGCCGACAGCACAGCAGCAGGGGACGCCTTTACCGGCAGCCTCGCTGTCGGCCTGGCCCAGGGCCGGACACTTTCCGATGCCGCTTTGTTCGCCAATAGTGTAGCTGCTCTCTCTGTTACTAAAATGGGCGCGCAGCCTTCTATGCCGACGGTTCAGGAAGTTGAAGCTTTTATAAGCAAGATGGAGCAATAAAAAATTCACACAGCGCTTTTGAAAAAAGGAGGTTTCTAACATGGTCACAATTCAATCTTACCCTTTAGCCGTCCTGATGTGTTTCGTCACTATGCTTTGCTGGGGCTCGTGGGCCAATACTCAAAAATTGGCCACCAAGGAATGGAAGTTCCAGCTTTTTTACTGGGACTATTGTATCGGCGTACTTCTGTTCACGCTGATCCTGGCGCTGACAATGGGCAATATGGGGGGAGGAGGGCGAGGCTTTTTTGCCGACCTTGGTCAGGCTTCCGGCAAATACCTGGGCTTTGCATTTTTGGGCGGCGTGATATTCAATATAGCCAATATCCTTCTTGTCGCAGCCATTGACATTGCCGGCCTGGCAGTCGCCTTTCCCATCGGAATTGGATTAGCACTGGTTATTGGTGTTATCACAACTTATCGCGTTGACCCATCGGGTAACGCCACGATTTTGTTTCTGGGCGTTGGCTGTGTGGCGCTGGCCGTCATACTTGACGCCCTTGCCTATAAGAAGCTGCCCTCACAGGGACAAAAGACGACATTAAAGGGTATGGTTTTATCCGTGCTATGCGGAGTACTGATGGGCTTTTTCTATCGTTGGGTTGCCAATTCAATGTCGGCCAACCTGGCTGATCTTGCTCTGCCAACCGAACTCGGCAAACTGACGCCTTACACGGCGCTGGTGCTTTTCGCTCTCGGTCTTTTTGCTTCCAATTTTGTATTTAACACGATTGTTATGTTCAAGCCTTTTGCCGGTGAGCCTGTCCCATTAACGGATTATTTCAAGAAAGGCAATCCGCGTCTTCATCTGGTTGGCATACTCGGAGGGATGATTTGGAGCGTTGGAATGTCGTTCAGTATTCTTGCCGGGGACTCAGCCGGTTATGCAATCTCGTATGGCCTCGGTCAGGGAGCGACGATGATAGCAGCGTTGTGGGGCGTATTCATTTGGAAGGAATTCAAAACGGCACCGGCCGGCACAAACAAGCTGCTCGCCTTGATGTTTATATTTTTCATAGTCGGCCTGAGCCTGGTCATCATAGCAAAACTTGTTCCACTTGGGCAGGTAGGGCTATGAAGTGCTGCTTGAATTAGCGCCGGCTTTCTTTCGATATTCTCCGGCACATAAGAATGCGCCTTATCTGATTTACGAACTCCGGCGCACTTTGACGTCGATGTATTTAACGCCCCATTGTAAGGCCGCTTCGTGCGTGTGGAAGAACACGTCCAGCCGGTCTCCGCGGATAGCGCCGCCGCGGTCGAGGACCTTTATGGGCTGGCCGTTGTTGTAGCCGGCCACGACCATTTCAGTGCCGAAGGCGTATCTTCTGTCAGCGGCCGTGAAGGCGTCACCGGGGACTATTTCGTGACCGCAGGCTGTTATGCCATCCGCATATTCCCCGCAACATTTTTCGCACGGGCAATAGGCGGTAACGCGCATCCGCACTGTTTCCCATTCGTCAGCCTGCCTGGGATTCTGTTCGGAATTTTCGAGAGGATTATTTTTCGTGTGCTCAAGGGCGCCTTGTCCCGTCTTGGTTGTTATTCCTGATTCATTCAAAACCGGCTCACCTGTGCCGTCTGACTCGGTAGTGGTGGTGCTTAGTAACGTTAGCCGGCCGTTGGCCTGTGTGAAAACCGCGCCGAAGATGCGGCTGACTACAGAGATGATTACCGCCAGTAAAATTACAGCGACAAAAACCTTCGGGCCTACAAAAACGCCCCAATAACCTTTGATTCTGCCCCTCGCCAATGAACACCCTCTCCGAAGTTACTTCTATTGGATTCGCAGGTAATCCTGCCCACCATCCATCCTTTAGTTGACTACCTCCTTCCGTGGAGTGTTGAAGGTATTATACCGCAAATGCCTTCTAAATTCAACAAAAAAGGCCGCGAAACGGCCTATAAGAGGCCGATTTGTGGGTGTTTGGCGAAGAGACGAAATGTTTTATAGGGCCACTGCGAAAGGTTTTTTCGGCCTCCGGGCTTGCTCTGCGCAATAAAAAAAGGCTGCAAGCATAACGCTCACAGCCGTGCTAAATTTTTCATACTTAGGCGAAGTCGAAGTAACTCAAAAGAGTCAATAGAAAAAAATCAATTATCAAAAGCCTGCCAGCCAGTTCTCGGCAAGCTTCTTCAAATCATCGAAGTCAACATCCCCATCGCCGTCGAGGTCCGTTCCCTGGCAATAATCGTTGGTTGGCCCGCAATTATCCTTCGCCCAGTGCCCTGCGAAAAACGAATAATCGAAGAAATTTACACCATCCGGACAGACAAAATCTCCCACCATAAACTCCCATGCTAACTGAGGATAATTAACGAGGTCTTCACAAAGCCGCCATATATCTTCCGTTCCATTGACATTCTCCCCCACAAAATCCCAGCCGGCACTTTCAAAAGTAAGCAGCGTTTGCATTTCTACAGTGTATTTGCCGATTCCTCCTGCGCTTTCAGTTCTTCCTGAAGTCTGAATGTCCCAGAAGCAACCATTGTATGTGCCCTCAATATGAGGGCTCACGATGTGCTCGCCAAGAAAACCCCCGATTGTAGGGGGGGTCCCAACTACCGCACCAGTGGAGTAACAGTTTGTTATATCCGCGTAGGCATTTGAACCTATCATCCCACCGATGGAAGTGTCGCCAATAACAGCACCGGTGGCATAACTATTGCGAATATCACCGCTTTCCGTACCGCCCAGCGGCTTGTGCGTGTGCCCCACCAGACCGCCCATATTTCTGGAGATAAATCCAGTGCCCTCGACATTGCCGCCGGCAAAGCATTCTGTTATAAGCCCGCTATTATTCCCCACAAGCCCACCAGCGTAAGAGTACATATAATCGGCGGAAACATCGGTTGTCGAATAACACTTAGTTATATAGCCGCCAGAGTTATTGAACGGATCCAAATCCCAGCTTCTCCCGACAAGTCCTCCCACCATCCAGTGTGCCGAGACACTGCCGCCTTGCGAGTAGCAGTTTATTATTTGACCACGCAGCAGATGTCCGGCAATAGTCCCGACGGGAGAGGCGTTAGTTGCATCGATATCCGGATTTATCAAACCGAGATTCTTTATCTGAGCATTCTCACCTCTTATGGCCCCAAACAACCCTACAGGGCGGTCGTCCCAGGTGCTATATTGGAAGAAGTGGAGCACGCGGTTATCCCCGTCAAAGACACCTGAAAATGGATTATTGTAGTCACCTATGATATTAAACTCCTCGCCCGTGTAGCTCCCTAAGTAGATGTCAGCTACCATCATGAAGTGCTTGTCCCAATCACCGGGATTGGCCCCAATGGCGTTCATCTGCTCGGGCGTACGAATCAGATAGGGGTCTCCCGCCGTGCCGCTGCCCCCATCATACAACTTGGAAACGTTAATCGTATAATCCTCGACTTCGCCAACGTTTGTATTTCCGCATGGATATGGGGTCTGGTTCCACACTATACGAACGCGCATACGCGTATTACCCAGGACCGTGCCTGCCGGCGGCGTGATAGTACCGGCGAAAGTGCACGGGTCAACACCAAGACTCATCACTATTTGCTCGCCCACGTCATAAAAATCCTCATCCTGGTTCCAGTCCACCCATAATCCGCATTTATCATAAACGTCATCCCAGGGATTGCCGCGCGTGATCGTTACCGGGTAACTGATCTCAGGCACCATCGTCGCAACTAAAGATGTGTAATCAGCATAGTGATGATTATCGGTTGGGATATTATTGATACTGCCAACCTGAACGCCCTTTATGTACTGATACTCAGCTAAGTAGCTGCCTAAAGCATCGCAATAATCGGTATTTCCTTCTATCACAAACCGGGTATCGTTTGATGGGATGTCAAACCAACCCCAACCGGGCTGGAACACGAAATAGGATGCTTGTGCAAAAGATGTTTGTCCCCAATAGGGCAATATCCCATAGCCATTTGTAGAACCTAACGCTTCCGTGCCAAAAACCAGGCCGTAATAGCCGGGGCTTAGTGTAACCGAAAGCGGCGTCCGGTAGTCACTACTGGGATAACCGGGATTAAATACGGTCGAAGCGACAACATCACCGACGCTAAAAGGGTAACCATCTGGAAGATCGCTGGAACTGTTCAGGGCCACGATGGCTCCGAAAAAATTCCAGCCCGTTTGAGTAATATGGCCGCCTATCTTGGTGACGTTAAGCTGTCGGTCAACATAAAAACGCGCGCCTACAAATTGAGTCTCGTTCACAAGAGTGCCGTAGTCTTGACCGGTTGGGCCCATTGTTGCCGATTCGAGAATAAGGTACTCGGCATCAGCGAGCTGCCCAGCAAGAATGACCATCAAAGCCAGAAATATAAATCCAGCCGACGTTCTAAAACTATTGATGACTTTCTGCATTTTTCTCCCTTTTTCTTTAAGTGTTAACAGAGTGCTTTAGCCGGCAGGCCGTAAAAGTAAATGGCAGGAAATATACCGTCCCTTCTCCAGGACTGCCCAAGAGTCTTGCTCAAGTTCCGCATTTTCGCCCTCCTTCAAATAAATGAAGTTAATAGGCTTTGCTGCTCCCTCACGGGTGCATAAGCCTTCAAAGCCTTCCAGACCGCATTTATACTATTTATCGGAACTTGCGTCAAGACTTTTTTTTGGAAAAATCAGACCCAGTGTTTTTTGTGCAAAATACCGCTGAATTTGCAATTACCGGCTGAAACCAACAAAAAAGGCCGAAAGCGTTATGCTCTCAGCCCTTTTGTTCGGTAAAATGAATTGCAGTTTATGCCCTGCGGCCTATTTTCAGCACTAACACCGCGAAGCCAGTTTTTGCTCCGTCAATATTATCTTATTCCACTACTTCCACTCGTGAAAGGCCCGGCGTCAATAAGTTAAACACCAGTATCGCATCGCCGTTGTACAGACGAATACATCCGCGCGAGCCCGTGGCGCCGATTTCTTCCGGCTTCTTAGTGCCGTGAATGGCAAAGCCGCGCCTGCCTTTGGCCTCTCCGCCGATGCCCTCCAGTCCTATCCATCGCGAGCCCAAAGGATAATCCGGGTCCCCGGCTTCGTATATCTTGTGAGTATCCGGGCCCGTCCACGTAGGCGATGTCAGTTTGCCGCCCGGCTTAACGCGCCATAGCCCCGTCGGCGTTTCCCTGCCCGGCCTGCCAACACCCACAACAAAACTTCGAATGAAGGTATGCTGAAGATAGACATCCATCGTGAAAGTTGAACGGTGTACCCTGATATGGAACGGCCCGTGGATGACTTTTATCGTTTCTCCCGCCTTTAGCAGCTCGGGCCGGCTGATTTTATTAACCTCGGCGAGAATCTCCCACGGCACTTTATACTGCCTGCCGACAGCAGAAAGTGAATCACCCCGCTTGACTTTATAATGGCTGCATAACCTGTCCTGCCGAAAAACGTCCCTGCCGAACAGCCACCTGTCGGCAAGCTCAGAAAGTTTCTTATTTATAACGGCCCGCTGCACATTATTCATAGGCATTGACAATGTCTCATTAAGTCTGTCGCGGGCTTCTATAATTCCGGCCGGTTTCACATTGACCAGCGCCATAGCTTCGTCAGTAATCTCAGCCACCTTAGGGCTCGGTTCGGACGTGGGCTCAGGGATGATTTTTGACAGCTTCGACTCCAGAGCACGTTTCCGAGCCGCAGCCGCCGAAGCGTTTATTTGGTCCTCTGAATTGACGTTCACTGAAGCTGCCGCGGCCTGGTCTTCGTTTCGGCCGAAAAGATGACGGCCGTATCTAAGACCAATCGCCACAGTAATAATCGCCAACAATGAAATAATACCCATCCGCCTTCGGATTCGGCTTTTTCGTCTCCTGTACAAACTCCGAAGATGACGAGCCATATTATTCTCCTGTGTGGTTGTCCCGCACCTATTTTGAGATTCGATGGTTATTTTGGAAAATGAAGCTCAATATGCTCAAAAACCATATTACTGGTATTAGCGCCGGTTCTCAAAATAGGTGCGGGATTCATTATGAGCACGCTTACACTCTTTATTCTTTCTATATCACAGACAGGTTTGACCGTTATGTCCCACAGTGACGGATTCTCAGCGTCCCGCCCGCACTGCGCAACCGTTCCTATAATCATCGCGGCGTCCAGGTACCCTGGGCTTTTGCACGCGAGGACTTTGTCACCGGCCCTGACTTTGTGCTTTGTCGAGAGCAGATGCACTTTTGCCGAATCGCCGCTGTTGCCATACATCAGCCTCTCTGTATTTAATTTTCCTATCTTCACCGCTATTTTCGAGGCCTGGTCTGTAAACAGCTTGACCTGGGCCGTACGCGGCGAGACATCCCATATAGTGCCGATGATACTATTGTCGCTCAGAACGAACTGACCTTCGGCCAGGCCGTCGTTTGCGCCGCGGTTGATAATAAGCTCGCTGTGTTCTCCGCCGATAGAGGCTGTAATAACGTCAGCATAAACCAGGTTAGCGCCCTCCAATGCAAATCTGGTGCGCAGTCCGGACAGCGCTTCGACGATTTTGCGTTCCTGATAGAACTGTTCGGTAACATTGGCAAGGTGGTTTTGAAGCCTGTTGTATATTCCACGGCTGACAACATTCGTAACTGAATGCTGGATACCTGTGGAAAGCGAAATGTTTCTGCCAACGCTCAAAGGCAAATGAAAGATACGAGCAAAAGCAAACTGGAGCTTATTTGTCAGGCTCTGTGGTGTAAAGAGCAGGATAAACCCGCTTAACGCAAGCCAGGTAAGTAACATTCGTCTGGAGGTGGCCCCAAAACACATGTTATCGTGTTTGGAAGGGCGCGAGCCTTGCGAGTTTGTGTAAAGGGGGCTCCGACCCCGGTCTTTGTTCCGCTTGCCTCTCATATTTGCTTTTCATTTCCCATCCCTGACAAGATACGTGGCACGGGCTTGAAGCCCGTGAAAACACGGCCAGGCCTGTCTCGAGCGAAGTCGAGGGGATGGCCGTACCACGAACAGCGGTGCTTTTACACCCAATCATGCTCGCTGTGTTCCATCGTATCTTTCCAAAGCTCCAGATTTTCCAGATACACGCTTGTGCCTCGAGCTACACAGCTCATCGGGTCCTCGACTCTATAGACATCAAGGCCTGTAGCATTTGACAGCACGGTATCCATCCCTCGCAGTAGTGAGCCGCCGCCGCAGATATGTACGCCGTTGTCGATTAAATCGGCAGCCAATTCCGGTTGGGCTTTTTCCAGCGTTGCCGTAACCGTATCTATAATCGCAGCGATAGGCTCACGCAGCGCTTCACGGATTTCCTCACTGGTTATAAGGATTTTTCTCGGCAGACCCGAAATCGTGTCTCTGCCGGCCACATCCATCGTCAATTCCTCCTCCAGCGGAGCGGCAGAGCCGATTTCTATCTTCACTCTTTCTGCGCTCATCTCGCCGATAAGCAGGTTGTATGCCCTTTTGAGATGGTTGATTACCGCCTCATCCATATCGTTGCCGCCTACACGAATCGATTCACAGCAGGCGACGTCAGCCAGACTCATTATGGCCACTTCTGTTGTTCCGCCCCCGATATCGACAATCATTGATGCCGTTGGGTCTGTGATTGGCAGTTTGGCTCCTATGCCTGCCGCCATCGGCTCATCGACCAGGTAGACCTTGCGGGCGCCTGCCCGCTCGGCACTGTCTATGACCGCCCGGCGCTCAACCGCTGTTATTCCGCTTGGCACAGCTATTACAACTCGAGGCCTGACCAGCCCGCCCTTGCCGTGAACTTTGCGGATAAAGCAGCCTAACATCGCCTCGGTGACTTCGAAGTCACTGATTACGCCGTCTTTGAGGGGTCTTATTGCGCTAATTGAGCCTGGCGTTTTGCCCAGCATGTCGCGTGCGACCACGCCGACTGCTTCGCCGTTGCCCAGAACGGTGTTAGTTCCTTTGCGAACGGCCACTACCGAGGGTTCATTAAGGACAATACCTTCATCGCGTACACAAACCAGGGTTGTGCAGGTACCAAGGTCGATGCCCATATCCATACTAAACAAACCTGAGATGGCGTCCAGTAACATTTTCAACTCCTTTTCTCAATATTCACTTGACAGCGCTAACACTTATTTTAGCGTTTAGCGTACACGCCATCACCGACAACCATCCGCTTTTTTCTATCGGTTTTATCAAATTTGCACTTTATGCAGATTTTACCAGTTGACCCGTACCCCCAGAGCACTCGGCGTTTCGGTATTTTTATGGGACTAACCGCCTGTCAAAGTCCTATATAAAAGAGTTGTGCGATTTGTGATTCAACCGTCCGGTTGTTATTACCAGTCGTTGGGGTAGTGGATGGATTCGGATTGAATGTCAAATTTCCTGCAAAGCTGTTCTACGAGTGCCTCTGTCCTTTTTATCTGCAAATTCGTTGGGCGGGTGGGCTTGCCTTCGGCTATAACACAGATGTAGATAGCGGGTACCCCATCAACAGCTCGTGGTTCGTCGTTTGTCCACTTATGATTCACCAGCCATTGATTTTGCCACTTTTCGCTCGTTTGTATTTGCCCATCGCCGCCGCCGAGACCGTTGCAGATAACAAAATGGCAGTTGATATCTTCGGGTTCAGCTAATCCGCTCAAAAAGGCCAGTTGTTGAATATTGCCCGCCTTAGTGCCGCTGTAGTAAATCTCGATGCGGCCCCACTGCACAGCCGATTGGCCGGCTCGAAACTCAATAGCTTCTTCGACAGGAACCACTTTCGTGTAGTCTGAAAGACAAAATGCGCCGGCTGAGGGAGGATTATTACCCAGCGCCTTTAAGATTATCACACCCGCTGTCATCGACAGCGCCAGTGCCGCAAATACTTTTGCCTCCCGTGACTTTACTGACATACTTCATCCTCTCTGTTCGTTCATTCCCCATAATACCTCCACAGTCAGGCCCAACATTATTTCTATCATCGGTTTTATAAAACCGGCGCTTTACGCAGGTTCTCTCTTGAGCACCATAGCTAAAATATTGTCCCGACTCCGCCGTTTTTATAGGAGTAACCATCTTTCCAGGTCCCATATAAAAGGTAGGGGCAACCCTATGTGGTTGCCCGGATTTGTTATAATGTTGCCCTCATGCGTTGTTATTATCAGGGATTTCCCGTCCTTGTTATATAGCCCCGTTCTCTGGGCGGGGTTTTTATCGTTTTACCCGGTCCTGTGCTGGGGGGAATTTTCTTTGCCTTTTCAATTCTTTTGTGTTATTCTGTTCCCGCAACATGATAAAGAAACCGGGACGTTAGCGCAGTGTCTATATACTAATTGTGGCCTGCCCTGCCTGCCCTCCGTAGCTTTAGCGAAGGAGGGAGTAAAATCGAAGCCAAGTGAGACCTGCTTATCAAGCCGCGTACGGTGTGCACCGCACACCAATTTCCTGTCATTTCGACCGAAGCAATGCGGAGCATTGCGGAGTGGAGAAATCTGGCCAATTATTTAAATGAACCTACTCGCATACATGCATCTTCTCATCTATTCATTCACGCCTTTCCCTTTTCACTTTTCCCTTTTTTTGATAATATGGCCCCGCATACTATGAGAAGGCAACACAGGCGACTTGCAACTAATTTACTATCAACATTTGAAAAAAAAGGAACGGCTATTGGGAAAGAAAAAATAGAAATTATTCGCCCTTCATGCTGAGCTGCAAGGTGCGTCTTGAATTGAATCTACCCCAGAAAAACTTCAAAAAGAATGCCGAAGTTTTAGCACAAAAAGCTTGACTTCTCAAGACAGACTTTATATTCTATTGATAATGAGGTTCAGCGGGGTAGCTGAGCAGGTATCAAGTCGGAAATTGCAGTTCAGGAGGATTCTTCAATTTCACCGGTTAGAGAGGAGAGTGCTATGGTGAAAAATAACAAAATAATGTAAGCGGATTTTTGTCAACTAAATCCCTCAATTTCACTGGTCAGAAAGGAGGAGTTTATGTGGAAAAATAACAACTAAGGGTAAGAAAATTTTTATCAGAAAAAATCTTTAATTTCATTGTTTCGAAAGGAGAATGTTATGTCGAAAAATGACAACAATTTGAAAATTAGGTATCTTTTGTGCTTACTGTCAATTGCAGTATTTCTTCTATGCACAAATGCAACGAGGACACAAGCGGCGGCGCCTATCGGGTCTGTGGAAGTCACGCAATGTCTGCAGACTGATGAGGATATAAAATGTGACGAGGCGATGATTGTTACGGTTCCTATTTCATTCGGAGTATCAACAGATATGGAAATTGTGACTTTATCGAACATCCCGAAAACCGACGGCCAGGGTGCTCTGGAAGAAGCGGTGCAGCTTGAGATCACAAAATCCGCACCCACACTAAACTACCCATTAACTTACTTTCACACCGTCGCTTATTATCCACATGAAAAAGTCATCAAGGTGCCACACCCCATCACCGGCTGTGAGGGATGTCTTGACTGCTCGGGTGCGACATCTCCAACGTGCGGATGGGTACTTAGTGGGAATAAAAAGATTCCATATTCTCAGGGATTCTGCTGCATAAAGAGTCTGTTTGACCTGGAGCACAGCGGGTCGGAGTGTTGGTGGTGGCGAGGAGAGAGGCTCTTAGGCGAACAGGCTACTATGGAGAACCCGTTCTCCACGGCGCATTGTTTGAGACAGGGCGATGTGTACTTCCATGGCTATGAGATCGGAGAGTACATCAAATCGTATGAAATTAAAATTAAGATCATCCAGGGAAGCGAAGAGCATACGTTCATTATTGGCCCGAAAGATCCGCTTTATAGTACAAAACACGATCCCGAGTACTCAGGGACGTTCAATATGAAAGCGGAACTTATCGGCGATATGGAACCTTATAGCGGAGCCGTGGAGCTCGATAACTATATCCTGTATATTCCATCAGCCCCTGATACTCATGAGATGGTTATAGATTATCAAAATAATATGCTGCTGGTTCCAAGAGAAGAAGTAAGCAAGGACGGCAGTGAGCCGGACAAGGTCGGGGTCAGCTTCAAGACTTTCAGGTCGCTGGGCAGTGATTATAAGGTCTCGGAAGCGGGAGACGGCCTGGGCAATCAACTGTTCCATAAACATAACTCAGACCTGCAAAAATTGACAATAAATCCTAGCGCAGAGACGACTTACCTGGTCCATGGTAAGAGAGACTTCAAACGCTCAATGAATTTCCAAGCCGGGATGGAGAAATCCCTTGCACACAGGCTTTACGAAATCAACAACTCGCTTGTTTCTTTTACTATTGATAAAGCGACAATTAAACACATTACAACGGAATCTAAAGGGGTTATCATGTTTGGCGAAGTTGAGGATTTTACCTGCATGTCTGACGACGGTAAGTTGAATGTGCTTATCAAAAATATCGGCGACTATAAGACGGATTACATTGTCACCGTCACCAGGGGTACCATGAACATCTCCGGATGGTCGGGACATGGTTGGGCAATACCTGCGCAGTCAAGGACGCTGCAACCGAATGACGAAGTTAAGCTGAAATTCGATGTTACTACACGTGGTAACCTGGACACATCAAACGAAGTTTTCGTAACTTTAAGAGCACCACATGGCAAAGTATACGATTCAGTCTGGGTGAACTTTGACACGAAGAAACACGCAAGCAAATATTCGTGGGAGTTTCAGGAAAAAAATAAGGCATCTAAGGCTACATTGCCGGATGACACGACGCCGCCGGTTATTACTCTGGTAGGCCCGAATACCATGGACTTAGAGTGCGGCGTGGACAGCTATGTGGAGCTGGGCGCAGAGGCCGTTGATGATACCGACCCGTGTGTGGTGGTAGCAATCGGGGGCGATACGGTCGATACTTCGACCTGCGGACCGTATGTGGTAGTCTATTTGGCACGCGATGCCTCGTGCAATATCAGCCATGTAACACGTACTGTGGAGGTGGTGGACACGACGCCGCCGGTCATTACCCTTAATGGCCCGAACACCATCCTGTTAGAGTGCGGTGTAGATGCTTACGCCGAGTTAGGTGCAACAGCAACGGATTACTGTGACGATGATGTACCGGTCGTAATCGGCGGGGATACAGTTGATAGCTCGACGTGCGGAACGTACGTAGTAACCTATTCGGCCCAGGATGATTCCGGCAACATCGCAGAAGCAACACGCGTTGTCCAGGTCCAGGACACCACACCGCCGGTTATCACGCTTAACGGCCCGGCTACGATGACGTTGGAGTGCGGAGTGGATAGCTACATAGAGGAAGGGGCGACGGCCATTGACAACTGTGACGATGATGTACCAGTTACAATCGGCGGCGATACGGTCGATACCTCGACTTGCGCAACATATTTGGTAACTTACGATGCAACAGATGATTCAGGTAACGCGGCGGCTCAAGTGATACGAACCGTGATTGTCGAGGCTGGGGACACAACTCCGCCACAACTTGCCGTATCGGTTTCGCCTGATATCCTCTGGCCGCCTAATCATAAGATGGTGCACATTATCTGCACCCTTACCGCGACTGACGACCAGGATGAATCCCCAGAGGTATCCTTAGTAAAAATCACAATGAACGAAGGCGAGGAGACAAAAGGCGATGGGCATACAATCGACGATATAAAGGTACTCGACGACGGCTCTATCTACCTAAGAGCCGAACGGGCGGGGTCCGGGATTGGCAGAGTGTACACAATCACTTACCAGGCGGTCGACGATGCGCAAAATGTAACGCAAACCAGCGCAACTGTTACCGTCCCACCAAAAGCGCCGTAGCTTCAAAACGATAGCATATAAAACCATAGGGCTGTAGGCTTGCTGCCTGCAGCCCTTTCCTTGTTAGTTCAACGGGTGGAATTCTCTAATAATCACTCGGCAACATACAGGTGACGTGTGTAACATCATCAATAAACCACAATTTTTCACCATTTATCTCAAATACCTGCGGAAAATCCAGGCAGGCAGGATGGCCAAATAAAGCACTTTTTTGGTCATTTTTTTGTTCCTTTTGTGCATTTTTGGTCATTTTTGGTCATTTTTGGTAAGAAAAACAGTTTTATTATGCTTTTTATCCCTTAAAGCCCTCTTTATTCGTAATACTATCCGTCAACTTCTTGTTTTTTCTGCGTGTTTTTCTAAAGCAATCTCTATAACTTCTTTTTCTTCAAACCCTTGTATCTTTTCTCTGCCCTTTTGAACTTCTGTCATTCTGACCTTTTTTTGAGTTTTTTGAGCTTTTTCGTGGCCATTTTTTTACTTTTTCTTCGTGCCGGAGCCTGTCCGGCGAAGCTGGCATCGCCCAGCGAAGACGGATGCCTTATTGCCACTTTAATATAGGTAAAAAGGCGCGACCAAAAGCTGCCATAGTTAAAACCAAAATCCCAAAAAAATAAAATTTTTTTAACTCCTTTGCCAACAACAACTTAATCCTGTAAATCCTGTCAAAAACAAGCCATTTTTCGCATCAAACGCGCACATCCGTGCATTTATAGAGGACTGTCTTTTTTTTACAGCCCTCATTTCGGGACCGTCCTCCCGAAGCCTTTGTTTTGAAAATTAAGGATTTAGGATTTCACACTACCGGATAACTCCTTACCCAATATTATGATACAGTCAAAAACCAATATCGAAGTCGCAGATCCAGCCTTCCTTGGACGGAGTCAACTACCAACGGAGCCTGTCCTGCCTGCCCTCCGTAGCTTTAGCGAAGGGGGGACCGTAGTCGAAGGAAACCACGAACTATGAACAACGAACTATTCATAAGTATCGTGAATCAAGTTATTTACGTGCCTATATGGCATCACTACAAATGTAGAGCTATCATTACTTATGTAGCGAGCGCACTACAAATCAGCCCTTTATTATGCAAAACAAAGCCAAATTTCTGGATGACCAAATGAACGTAACTAAAGCACTAACAATGGATTATGAAAAAAAGGACACTTGGTGGAGTGGGAAAAACAAAGCCAAAACAAAGCCAAACAAAGCCAATTTGCAAAATGCCCAAATGAACGTAACTGTTTTCTATACAAAGGAATATGAAAGAATATTAAATTGGGTAATTTTTGAAAACAAAGCCAATTTTAACCCAAAACGAACCCAATCAAACCCAATCAAAGCCAATTTGCTGGATGACGCATTGGTTTACATCCGCTTATATCGTGGTCCACCGCCGCCTTCCGGGACCGTCCATCGGATATTATCGAACGGACACTTCCTCTGGCACGTTTTACAGTGCAGACAGTTGGAAGCATTGGCCGGCTCCACCTCATCGTGTATCGTCTCATATACACCCGCCGGACAGAACGTAATGCACGGACTGTTGAAAAGCGGCGTGCATTTGGTCCTGCAAACCTCCGGATCCAGAATTGTCAAATGTGACGGCTGCTCTTCACGATGCTCGGTCGCCGCCATCGCGGTAAACGTATCTTTATCGAACTGCTGGTTCGGTTCGGGCCGGTATCCGGCGATTGTCATCGCCTCGAAGTCTTTTTCAACATTGAATTTCGGCAATAGTCCCCCAAGAATAGAAATCGGCATCCCCTGCAAAGGCCCGAACTTCGCCACTGTCTGCCGGAAGTTCTTCGCCGACCTCATCTCCTCCATAACATTCGATTGCTCAATCATCTCGGTGTACCTGGCCGCTGCTGTTTCGGGCCTGTCGAAAGTCTCAGCAATTGCCTGTCCCGCCTTCATCCCCGAATCAATAGCGTTATGCAGTCCTTTGATTTTGAGCATATTTACAAAGCCGGCACTGTCACCGAGTATCAGCACATTCCCTTTGCCGATAGTGCCGCTGCCGGCGTCCCTCGGAACAGCGTTGTATCCCCCTTCGGGAATCATCTTTGCACCTGCCTCTACCACCTCACCCCCATCTATAAAGTTCTTTATAAAGCGATGGTTCTTGAAATTTGTCAGCGCGTCCTGCGGGTTAAAGTCGCAGTATTTCCAGTCCGCACCGACAATCATCCCCACGGCAATATGGTCGTCTCCAACCGGATAGCAGATGCCGCCGCCGAACATCCCCGGCCCGACAAAAGGCGTCCAGATTGGATACCCCATCGCGTGGACCACGCGGTCGTCGCCGAATTTCTCGTACTGCTCGCTGCTTACCTTTATAATCTCTTTGACCCCTACCGAGTAAAGCTGGGGCGATTGTCTCTGAAGACCGGCCTTTTCTATAAATTGTTCCGTCAGAAGCCCGTCGCATCCTTCAGCCAGCACTACGAACCTGGAATTTATAACTTCACCCTCGACGAAGTTCGGCAGCTTTCCGCCCTCTCTGTCCAGCCCCTGGTCGACGAGCTTGACACCTGCCGCCTTCCCATTCGACCCGTCCAGAATAATATCAGCGCCTGCAAAGCCGGGCAGAACTTCGACGCCAAGCTCTTTTGCAATCTGACCGAGCCACCTGGTCAGCTTGCTTATCGAGACGATGTAGTCGCCTTTGTGTATCATTTGGCCGAAATTCAGTCCAAGCCTCTTTGCAAGGTTAATTATAAAGAAAATGTTAAACGACAGCTTTTTTCCCAGGAAGAACATCACATTGTCTTTTTCGACCTTTTTGCCCAGCACATCTTGGCATCTGTCACTGTCCCGCCATCCGGCGGCAGCCGAATCAAGCAGCCTGTGCAGCGCCTCCGCTTCCAAGACCGCGCCGGAGAGGTTATGATTACCCGGCTCGGCTGATTTGTCTATCACGCAGACGTCAATCTCCGGCTTTTCGCTTTTGAGCTGTATCGCACAGGCCAGACCGGCCGGCCCAGCTCCAACTACCAATACCGACACCTTGTTGTACTCGTTATTTTTTGCCACTTTTTATTCCACCTTTAACTCGTATAAATACGAATATCGAATCCTTCGAGCCTGCTCAGGACAGGTTTCGTGCTTCGTATTTCACTTCAGGTTAGCTCTCTTGCAATGCCTGCACCAACTGCGGGATGTTATCTTCGACACTTCCAACAACATAGTAATCGCACTGCTTAAATATCGGTGCGTTTGGGTCGCTGTTAATCGCAACGATGGTCTCGGTGTTCGCAACCCCTATCATATGCTGAATCGCACCCGATATTCCCAGGGCGATGTAAATTTTGGGTCCGATGGAAGTGCCTGTTTGCCCGACCTGGTGCACACGTTCGATAAAGCCCTGTTCCACCGCCGCACGCGAAGCGCCTCTTTCGACTTCCGTATCTAATCTTTTGCTTAAGCCGCTGCAAAGTAAGTTTACGAGCCGTTCGTAGTTGTCCCTGTTTTGCATCCCTTTGCCGCCGCTGACAATAACGTCAGCTTCAAAGTTCACCTCGCCGGTGCCGAGTTCTGTTTTCAGGATTTCCAGACTGACATCGTCTTTGGAAAGCTCGACTTTATGCCTGATGACTTTACCTTTTCTTGATTCGTCAGCCGGCAGTCTCTTCATAACACCGGGCCTCGCCGTTGCCATCTGGGACTTTGAATTTTTCGTCCGGATAGTTGCCATAACGTTGCCGCCCAGCGCTGGTCTGGTTTGCAGCAGGATGCCTATCTGGCCATTTCGTGAGCTGTCCTTGATGTTCAGTCCGGTGCAGTCGGCGGTTAAGCCGCAGCCAACCCTGTATGAGACCATTGGTGCTAACATTCTGCCCTGTGGAGTCGCTGCATAGAGAACGATTTGCGGCCAGTACCTGCTTATTGCATCAGCGATGGCTTTGCGATGCGCAGTCGGGTCAAATTCGCTGAGCAGTTTATCCTCGATAATGTAAATGTTGTCTGCACCGGCTGCGATTAATTCCTTTGCAATCGGTTCAATTTCATAGCCGGCTATAGCAACACCTACTTTGGTCTCGAGCGAATCAGCCAGCTCACGGGCCTTGCCGATAAGCTCGAACGTCGCAGGGTGCATTTCGCCGTCGCTGTGCTCAGCCATGACCCAGACCTCGCCGGTATAGCTCGGCCCTGTCAACTGCAAGCCGTTTATCATATCTTCCAGTGCCTTCTTACGGAAATAATCCTTCGAAACAGCAAGAATCTTCTCCTTGCACGACTCATCAATCTGCCCAACCTCGGTAATGTTGAGCTCCTTGAGCTTGCCGGCTAAGAATTTATAACTGTCATTTTCTTTCTTTGTGCCCTCAAAGCTCCTGTCGAACCTGTCCGCTCGTTTACCGGGCAGAGTGTAGCGTTTTGTTTTGGTTTCAGCGCCCTCTGCAGCTTGCGCCTCACTGCTCTTGAAGCTGTCGACAAGCAGCTTGGCCAATGATTTTGCGTCACCAACCTGCTGGCACTTTCTCGTGCTTTTGCCGGGCGGAAAAACTCGTATCACACTCGTCTTCGAGCCTGTAACACCGGTGTGGCTTGCCTTGATATCATCGCTGCCCCAGCGAATAATCTCCGTCCTGTTGGCCTGCCGCGATGCCGCAAATGTTGCAAACAGAGGATACTCATATTTGGCAACCGTTATTACCGCAGGCAGCTCCTTGGCGGCAACTACCTGGCTGCCGCCGCTGATAATCCGCGTGAATTCAAAACGCTTATTCTTGAACTCCGCACCGGTAACATAAGCTATACATGGCAGCCCCAGCTCCTCGGCGATTTGCGGCGGAACCTGAGCTGTGTCACCATCCACCGATTGCATCCCGCTGACCACGTAATAATCGCTGCTTCCTTTGAGTATGTCTTTGACTATCTTTCTGACTGCAAATGCTAACGGATTGGCCGTCGCCACGGTATCTGCACCGGCCAGAGACCTGTCTGTCAAGAGCACCACGATATCGGCACATCGGCTCAGGCTGTACCGCAGAACTTCTTCAGCCATCGGCGGGCCCATTGTTAAGGCAATGACTTTGCCGTCCTTGCCGCTGCTGCTTCGCCTCATTTCGTTTGCAAAAGCCAGTGCCTGCGAGTCAAGCTCGTTGATTACGCTCGCCAGCCGGCTCCGAACGAGTGTGCCCGTCTCAACGTCAAATGCATTGTCGGTGATTTGTGTTACGTCAGGAACCTGTTTGACTAATACTATATAGTCACTCATATTTCATATCTCGTTTTTCTTACTGCGTTTAGTTTTTTTCCAGTTTTTAACTAACTCAAGTCCTCAACAAAAACCTACAGTTTCCACTTCCCTGTTGCCGGGCTCTATTTATATAGAGCAAACAATCAAGCAATGAGAAAGTCCGGCATTATACCACTGTCCGGGATTTTTTCAAATAATATAAATTTGCTTTTTTATACTATTACTGCGTTATTTCATAAAAAAAACGTTCACGCGGTGGGAAATTTAATTTAGGGCTTGTCTTTGATTGCGGAATAGTGTTCAATTCTGGTTTTATGTGAAAAACGTGTCGGTTTTTTTGAGGTAAACGGAAATGGCAGATTTGAAGGCATTGGCTGAAGCAATTATTAAAGGCGACCAAAACGCTGCGGTAGATATTACCAGGGCAGCTCTTGATGAAGGTACTTCAGCCGAAAGTGTACTCGATAACGGGCTAATTGCAGGTATGGACGTGGTTGGCGCCCGTTTCAAAAAAAATGAGATTTACATACCCGAAGTGCTTATCGCCGCCCGCGCAATGAAAATGTCGATGGAAATACTTGAGCCGGAGCTTGCCAAGGCCGGCGTCAAGCCGGTTGGAAAGTTCCTAATAGGGACCGTCCAGGGTGATTTGCACGATATCGGCAAAAATTTAGTGGCAATGATGCTGAAAGGTGCCGGCTTTGAAGTCGTTGACCTTGGTGTCGATGTCGGGCCCGAAAAGTTTGTTGAGCAGGCCAAAGCCGCCGATGTGCAGTTGGTTGGTATGAGCACGCTTTTGACCACAACAATGCCTGGTATAGAGAAAACCCTAAAGGCCCTGAAGGCTGCGGGCGTTTCGGCTAAGATTATGATAGGCGGCGCACCGGTAACACAGGCTTACGCCGACAGGATTGGCGCCGATGGCTATTCTCCCGATGCTGCATCAGCCGTCGATATAGCAAAAACCTTCGTCGCCTGAGAGTTACTGTAGAAAACGCCGGGCTAATTAAAATCGGCCATCTTTCGGATTCAAACGACCGAACTGATTGTACACGACATCCTCGAACATCCGCATACGGGAGGCGATGAATTCTTCGTGTAGTTTGTCGAGCTTCTGTTGCGGGTAGGCAGTGCCTTCGGGGTGCGCAGGGGTGTAATGCCGGGGGTCTTTATCAACGTAATGTATGGTGCCCTCTGTGTCGGTGAAATCACCGAAATGCCACCAGGACAATCCCACCCACGGACCGGCTTTGAGGTTGTCATAATAAGCATCCATAGTTTCTATCGGCGTTGTGTAGGTTACGCCTTTGATTTGGGCCGAGACGCCGATGAAGAACATCATAGCGTTCCGAGCGTTTGCCAGGTCGATGGCTCCCATCATCGCGTGCGTTTCGTTTTGGCTTTCGGGCGAGGGTATCTTGTTGGCTTCCATCTTCAGGCCGTCCACGTAGTATTTGGTGAAGTAGCGGTGCCAGTGATTGACGACACGCTGAACCTGCCCGCGTGTAATGCCGGGGCCGTATGGGTCGAACGGGGCCCATTTGAGCCCCCACCACTGATATACATCGGTGCCGATGAATTCAGCGTTGGAGGGAATTTTGCGGTGCTTATGAATGTCAACGTCTTTCTGTGTGGCCGCATAGCATCCGTTCCAGTAGCCAATCATATTGTACCAGGCCTTGATATGGGCAAACGGTTTTTTGCCGTCCATAACGCGATACTTGACGGTGTCATAGAATTTTTTGTGAATCATCTCCAGGCCCTCGGTTCCGAAAGCGCCCAAACCTTCATCGCCGAGCTTTATCATAAGGATATTATTGATGAGCTGCCGGCCGGTGGCCCGGTCGCCTTCAGGACTGGTAAGCACCTTGTTTCTTTTGGCCCATAGTGTTTGGAGTAAATCCACCGCCTGCGAATACGGGTCAGGCTCACCGGGTGACCAGTAAACCCGCAAAATTATTAGTTGGCGGTTTTTGAAACAGCGAATCATCAAATTTATGATTTCGTCGCGATACGAACGACGACGCGGATAGAGCATAACTGCGGTTGACCAGCGACTTACCATATCAATACGGCGAATGTTCTCCTGGTGATAAGTCCGCAGCGGGATATCGTCCTGGTGTTTCTGCAGCCCGTACTCGCAAAGATAGGGCAAAATGCCGCACGCCTGGCGCCTCGTCCATCGTTTATTCGGCACGTAAGAATAACTGACCACGTCACCTTGCACGTAGCCCGGCCGAAGGTCGGAACGGTCCTGAACTGAATCAAGGCGAGCCGGACCACTTTCGTCCGCCGTGACCGAAGTGGCTTGTAAGAGAATTCCAACAAGAACCAATATTGTTAGTATGGCCTGCAATGGTTGAGCGATAGTTGAAAAAAAACAGCGTTTTTCATCCATCAGAATTTCCCACTTATGAAAGCAAAAAATCGAACAAATGGCCTTGAAAACCCCTATTTTAGAACATTTCATGTCAATTGCGATGTGTTTTTTGATGAAAATCCTGGTAAAGCTTGAGCTTAACGGCCTCGGTACTTCTCGGTGGTAAACAGGTAAGCGTTAAAAAACGCTGTTTTTTTGCGCCAAATTTGGTAGAATAGACACTTGGTTATATTGGGAAAATGGGATGCTTGATGCTCCCTACCAGAATCGGGTATCGAGAATCAAGTTTCGATTATGCGACGGATAAAGAATGAAAACTTAGCGCAATTGTTGGCCCAGCTTCGATTTGCCTCACAGCAGCAGTGTCTAAACCAACTTGAAAGTGCCGAAAAGCTCCTTGCGCTTATCGACACCGACACGGAGTATCCCTTCGACTTTATCTGTTTTCGCATCACCGGCTTTCACCCGAAAGACCCCCCAGAGGGGCAGCCGATAAAGGGTGGCGAGCTCGCCGGCGATTTACAACTCTTCATCTCCAGGCTAAGCGGTCGGCTTGCCCAACCCATCGCCGAGCAACGCGAAAAAGTTTATAGCATTGAAGAACTCGCAGCCACTTTTGGCGTCTCTGCAAAAACGATTCATCGCTGGCGAAAAAGAGGTCTGCCCGCAAGAAAGTTCATTTTCGATGGCGGCCAAAAAAGTCTCGGCTTTCTGCAATCTGCCGTCGATAGTTTCTTTCAGGTCAATCCGGACCTTAGTGCCAGAGCAAAAACCTTTAACAGGCTGACAAAAGACCAAAAACAACAGCTCATAAAACAGGCCGCCGCACTTGCAGCGGGCACAAAGATGTCTCGTCACCAGGTCATAAACCGGATAGCAGCTAAAATCGGCAGGGCACACGAAACCATCAGGTACACACTCGCCAACTACGAAAAGGCCCATCCCGACAAGCCCATTTTCAAAAGGCCGGCCGGCGTAATCAACTCGACCCAGGCCGCCGAGCTTTATAAGCTTTTCAAACAGGGAACCAGTATCAGGGAATTGATGAGACGCTTCAATCGCAGTAGAAGCTCGATATATCGCCTTATAAATAAGCGAAGGGCAAAGGCGATTCTCGCCAAAAAGGTTGAATTCATCCCCAGTGACGAATTCCTCGATGAAGACATCGGGCGCAGGATTCTCGCAAAGCCGCTCAATGTTGAAAAGCCCGCTTCTGCCGGAAGCTTTGAGCCGTTCGAATTACTCGGCGAGCACCTCCTGCCGGAGTATTTGCAGAAGCTAAAAGATACTCCCGTGCTTAATAGAGAACGCGAACGCGAGCTTTTCCGCAGATATAATTACTTGAAATATCTGGCTTGCACAACCAGGGCCGGTATGAAACCCGCCCGCGTATCGAGCAGACGCCTAAAAGAGATTGAAGACTATTTCACTGAGGCCGAGGCAATCAGGAAAATGATTGTGGAGGCGAACCTTCGCCTTGTCGTCAGCATCGCAAGCAGGCACGTCAAAAGCGGAGCAAGTTTCCTCGACCTGGTAAGCAAGGGCAATTTTGCATTGATTAAGGCGGTCGAGGAATTCGATTACACGACCGGCTTCCGGTTCAGCAAGCGTGCCTCATTGAACATCGCGAAAGAGTATGCAAAGGTGTCCGGCAAAACTACCCATCTCAGCAGGCAAAGAGCAGCGCGACTTTCCCATATCCAGCGGGATTTAAGAGATGCCGCCGCCGCAGACCTCGGTGCTGTCGAACGAGCACATCGAAGTCTGGCCCAGGTCATCAGGAATGAACTCAACGATCGCGAACAATATGTAATTCTAAATCATTTTGGCCTGACAGGCCCGCCCATACAAAAGAAGACAAAAACCTTAAAGCAAATCGGCGAAGAACTCAGCCTGACTAAGGAAAGGGTCCGGCAAATCGAACTGCTCGCACTGCAAAAGCTCAGGCAATCACTCAGCAGCGAAGAATTCGAATTACTTACCCGCTGACATTCAACGTCCGGCCCAGAGCATCATCAAAATCACCTTTATCGCCTCGTAAACCGCAGCGATAACAAGAACGATTTTCATCAGCAAATTGCCGCTGACATTCAACGTCCGGCCCAAAGCATTACCAAAATCACCTCAATTGCCTCGTAAACCACAGCGATAACAAGAACGATTTTCATCAGCAAATTGCCGCTGACATTCAACGTCCGGCCCAAAGCATTACCAAAATCACCTCTATCGCCTCGTAAACCACAGCGACAACAAGAACGATTTTCATCAGCAAATTGCCGCTGACATTCAACGTCCGGCCCAAAGCATCATCAAAATCACCTCAATTGCCTCGTAAACCACAGCGATAACAAGAACGATTTTCATCAGCAAATTGCCGCTGACATTCAACGTCCGGCCCAGAGCATTACCAAAATCACCTCAATTGCCTCGTAAACCGCGGCAACTGCCAAGACTATTATCACCAGCAAATTGCCCCTGATATTCATCAGCAGCGCTCTGCCATATCGAGTTCCTGCACTCGGCCCTTCAGCCTTGCGGAAAAGATAAACCAAAACCAGCACGCCGAAAAATGCCGCGATAACATAACCGTGCCCTTCGAGCAGCAGCGTCACACTGTGTGGGACCATCATCCCGGACAGGGCATCAAACGTCGGCGCAAGCAGCAGTCCCCATAGCGAAGCCCTGAGACCGGCAATCAAAGAGCCTGCGCCCGGCACGATTACTGACGGAAATGTTATGCACGCCAGAGACCCGAGCGGAAAATTAATTGCAAATGTAGTTACCGCAGCCCGCAAGATATTCTTGCTCGCATAGGCTTCGCCCGCTATGCCCAGAATGCCGGAACCCTCCGTTATTTGGGATGACACACCTACCAAAAAGCAGCTCTGAAGCTCCGGCACGGCATAGGACACGAGCATAAACACTACCACCGCTCCAAAATAGATTAGATTCATTGTGATGAAAAGGTGCTTGTACCTGCGAATCTCCGCCAGGGGAAGCCGCAGCCACTTGTTCCGAATCCGGTCGGCGAGAATGCAATACAGCGTAAACAACGCAAGACAGCCGCCGGAACAAAGCAGGGCCAGCCCCCCGACATAGATAAAAAAGGCGGCCGGCTGCGTGCGAATCAGGGGCGCGTACCCTGTGAATTGCGACCTCGGGAAAGCCCCCTTAAGCTGTTTGCGAGTTTCCAAATCGCCCTGTTGCTCTTTGGGCAGCCGAAGGATGTAGGCATTCTGGATAGCCTCCTCATCAGGAACAAACAATTCCTCTGCCGCAGCGCCTTCACCAACCAAGTAACTGTTGGCAAAGACACTAATCCCTTTCTTCAGCAATCCAACAATCTTAAACGGGCGACCATCAACATTAATCTCGTCTCTGCTGCTCGTGGCGAAACCCGCCAGCACCTCGGCTTTACCACCGGCCGGCAGCCGTCCCCATTCAAGCATCTCGGGTGTAAAATCGTCCTCCATATCAGAATAAAAAATTACTTTTTCCTGAAAAGTGATGCGATATGACGATTCGACTTTCGAGCCGAAACTTTTTGCCATCCTGGTAAAATTTTGCGCTCGGCCGGCCAGGGGCAGCAGCCTAACAGGTCTCCTGACATATTCCAGCCCTTCAACCTCACAATTCGGGTCGGCTGCTCCTAAGTACATAAAAACATTGTCCCATGGACTTTCGCCAGGCTCATATTCATATCTATAATATGGAAAAGCCATCAGCGCTAAACCAACGACCGCTACAACCAACCAGCTAATCAATCTTTTCATTGGACATTTTCCCCAAAAAAATCTTTCTTTATCCGGGACGCTAAAAGCCGTGACGACAGCATAAAAAACCCTGAGCCATCAGGCAACTGATTTTCAGCAGGCAATTCTTTGCCCGCTGTTGCATGCCTTTGGGGGTAAGCAGGATTGTAAAATTGGGTTTGTTTGGGTTTGTATTGGGTTTGTTTTGGCATTTTATTGGCTTTAATTGGGTTTGATTGGGTTTGTATTGGGTTTGAATTGGGTTTGTTTTTCCCGCGTTGACCAAGTGTCCA
>DUZJ01000033.1 GCA_013349615.1 Planctomycetota bacterium
CGTTCCGGCGACGGCTAAACCAATCTACGGTAAAAGGTCGCCGTTCCGGCGACGGCTAAACCAATCTACGGTAAAAGGTCGCCGTTCCGGCGACGGCTAAACCAATCTACGGTAAAAGGTCGCTGTTCCGGCGACGGCTAAAGCAATCTACGGTAAAAGGTCGCCGTTCCGGCGACGGCTAAACCAATCTACGGTAAAAGGTCGCTGTTCCGGCGACCGCTAAACAGGTAATGATGAAATGAAATCCCAGGATTGAGCAGGAAGACCTGCACGGGTAGGGTAAGCCTGAATGTATTTGACGGCGGCAGTGAGTGCTTCAGTGTCCGTAATGAAGACCTTCCAGCAGCCACGAGACCAAGGGGTATATTTTAGTTTCAAAGCTTGTGTTGCAGCACCTTTAAGCTGGTTAACAAGGTACTCGATTCTGTACTTTGAGCGCAGGATAAGCACGTGTACATGGTCGTTCATTATTGCACAGGCTGGAACTTTTATCCCCAATCGTTGAACAACTTTGCTGAAGGCAGCAGCAATAATTGGGCGGGAATTGCCATCGATGAAAAACGGCGGACGGCTAATACGCGGTGTTGCAGTGGTCCAGAATCTTAGTAACAGCTTTTTAGTTGGTATGGGGTTCTACCGACCGTATTTAATCCTGCCTAATGCACGCAGTTGCTCATTATAAATTTCTTTAGAATATGAGCCTCGCGGGTCATTTGGTAACCAGGCGCCATATGTTGTGAAGATAGCGTGATAGGCAATAATCATTATCAATTTCCTCATTGTTTAGCAGTAGCCGGAACGGCTACTTTCAGCAACATAGTATCAAGATTGTTCTTGTTATTACAAGAGATATTCGGAAAATTGCGAAAAGCGAGAAGAGAAGCGGACTGCTTGGTGTTCCATTGGTATCAAGAGTGTTGCCGTGTCGGTGAATATCAAGAGGGTCGTCGTACCGACGACCGCTAAACAGTTGCTTTTTTCTTTGTGCCCTGGTGTTTTAGGAGGTATACTTTTTATTTATGAATATTCGCAACGCCAAAATTACCGATGCCAAAGCCATTTATTCTCTGATTAACTACTACGCCGAACGCGATAAAATGCTGTTTCGTTCGTTGGCTGATATTTACGAGAACCTGCAGGCATTCACTGTCGCCGAACTCGATGGCAGTGTGGTCGGGTGCTGTGCATTGCAGATTATCTGGTCGGACCTGGCGGAGATAAAATCTCTGGCAGTCGGCGAAGCAAACATAGACAAGGGAGTCGGTAAAATGCTCGTGGCCGCTGCTACCGAACAGGCCCGTCAGCTTGGTCTGCCGAGAATATTCGCACTTACGCTAAATCCTGCATTTTTTGAAAAACTGGGCTTCAGCGTAGTTGAAAAAGATACTCTGCCGATGAAGGTCTGGAGCGACTGTGCCCGCTGCCCAAAACAGCAAAATTGCGATGAAATAGCAGTCATTAAAACCGGATTGCGTGATGCGTGATGCGTATCGCGTGAAAAATACGCAATACGATATACGCAATACGCACGACGAGTCATCCTACTTGTCGTCTTTGGAATATCGCCACCGCTAATGCCAATATAGCTATTGTGTAGCAGACGGCATAAGAAGCGGTTATTAAGATATATTTTAGAGGGACGTCGCTGCCCTCGTATATGGCGTCACTTATCCAGAAAATCTGGAGATTCGGCACTAAATACCGTCCTATCGTGGCCCACAATTTGGCCCCAAAGACCTGTTTTTCCGCGAGTCTGCCGAATGTATAATCGCTTACAAGCCCTAACAAAAAAATCCCAATGCAGGCTGAAAGCGTTACTACTATGTTGAACCTCGCAGAAAGAGCGACCGCCAGAGCCACAATGATAATCGCAGCTAACAGAAGCAGCACCGAGCCGTAAATATCAACTGTGTTCATTCCGTTATCGGCAGGGTTAAACTGCCAGTTTCGGTCAATAAAGGACAAAAATACTATGCCCAATGTGGCAAATATACCGGTTAATACAACTGCGGTTGAAGAAAACTTCCAGTCATAAGCGTAGTTGAAGAAAGCACTTAATAGAAATGCGCCACCAGCGACAACTGCTGCCGTTGCCAGAACCGTCCAGTCGTGGGTGTCTGATGCCGACTCAAGAACGCCGTGACGTATTGTCATCAGCAGGGCGATAGTACAGATATAGTGGGCCAGAATCACTGCTGCTGCGACACCGAGAAATTTTGCAATAATGAATATCGGACGCTGCACCGGCTTGCTCAGAACCGTCGTTATCGTCTTATTCTCTATTTCCTCAGCTACAGCGCCGGATGCGGAGAATATTGCTATGAACAAGCCGGCCAAAAACAGCGTAGATAATCCTATCTCGCGTAAGAGTTTATTGTCGTCGCTCATCGTGTACATCGTCAGCGACGGACTCATAAAGAACAGAAACAGGGCAGCAATAATTATTATGGCATAGACCGGCTGCCTCAGGATTTCGATGAAGGTGTTTTTTGCTATCGTAAACAGCTTATACACTGCTCTGTACCTTGCCCTGCGGTCTGGTGCCTCTGTCTCTCGGCTCGGCCCGGAGACATAAATTTTCGCAATTGTCTCTATACTAATATGACTCTTATTGTTATATTACACGACTTCTAACTTGTAAAGAGCTTATGCGGTATATTGGATAAATACTATTTTTGTAGTCCTTTTGTTCAAAGGACGATACTGTTCAAATATGAAACTATCCTCCAAACGCGCTGAACACGTAGCCGTGGCGTCCTTGGTTTTAAGCGTCATCTTTTTTGGCGTCGCCTTTTTTATAGGCCGATGGAGCGGGGCGTTTGCCGTCTTCGCGCTAAGCTGGCTCATCCTCGCGGCAGCTATTATTTGGTTCGTTTTGTGTTTGCAGTTTCATCAACGCAGCTTGGCCGAGCGAGAAAAGCTCGATATGAGCCAATTGGCCAAGGATGAGCAGGCTTCCACAATCTTCCAGGCCAAGGGTGAGCGAGCCACTTTATTTGCCGCCGCTCAACGTCGGCTCGGTTTATTCGAGAAATGGTTCATTCCGATATTTTCAACTGTTTACGCCGTTTACCAGATTGCAATCGGGCTGTACTTACTGAAGGCTGTTTCCGCCATTTCTGAAGTTGAGCCAAAGCAGCCGCTGCTTGTTGCAATCGTTATGACAGCCATAGCGTTTGAGCTTCCTGTTGTCCCGTTACGCTACCGGCATGTCGGCCGAGCCGCAGTGGAAGCCCTTGAGGGCCGGCGGCAGCTTCCTGCTTGCCATAGCTTTTTTGTGTTTTGCCTTAGCTGTTAGCCTGGCCCTGACGCAGTTCAAGATTTTTGTCGTTATAAATATTATCAACTGGGTGATTCCCATCTTGCTTGTTTTCATAGGCGCAGAAACAGCACTGAATGTCGTCATGGACATATATCGGCCGAGGCTAAAGGACCAATATGCCAGAACAGCCTTTGACAGCAGACTGCTGGGGGTTATAAGTGAGCCCGGCGGAATACTGCGAAGCGCAGCAGATGCCATTGATTATCAGTTTGGATTCAAAGTCTCTCAAACCTGGTTTTATAAACTGCTCGAAAAAGCAATTGTCCCTTTGGTTCTGTTTGCCGCCGTTACACTGTATTTGTTAAGCTGTATCGTTGTTGTAACAGCGAATGAAGAGGCGATAATAGAGCGCTTTGGCAATCCGCTAAACGATGCCAACGGTGTCAAGGTTGTTGGCCCCGGCCTGGCTTTCAAATGGCCCTGGCCGATTGACCAGATTTATAAATATCCCACAAAAAAGGTCTCGGAAATCAGTATCGGCTTTGTCCCAAAGGTTAACCCAAAGACGGGCGAGCTGATTCGAGAACCCTTGTTGTGGGGCGAGAAGCATTACAAAGAGGAATACGAGCTGCTCGTAGCCAGCGAGCAGACCTCTGAAGGTTCCACCGCTGGAGCTGTGCCGGTAAGTCTCCTGATTGCCGCCGTACCTGTGCAATATAGAGTAAAGGACTTATATTCTTTTATTTACAATCATGACGAGCCTGAGAAACTGCTTGAATCCATCAGTTATCGTGAGCTAACCAGGTTCGCAGCCGGTCAGGTTGGCAGGGAAGGTCAAGGCCCAGCCGATGTGCAAGAGACACTGCTTGGAGCCAGCCGTGCTGAGGCCAAACGCATTTTAACTGCCAGGATTCAGCAAGCCGCGGATGGAGTGGGTCTTGGAGTTGAAATCGTGTTTTTGGGCCTGCAGGGAGTTCACCCGCCGCCCGATGTTGCAACGGACTATCAACAGGTTATCGGCGCCGTTCAAAAGAAACAGGCACTTATCCTTGATGCTCAGGCCGAGCGCAATAAAATCCTGACCACACTCGTAGGTTCTGTACAGGATGCTAACGAGCTTTACAGTCTTGCGGCAAAATACCAGCAGGCAAAGAAGCAAAACCAGTCGGAAGAGGCCAGGAAGTTCGCTAAGGATTTGGACGAGGCCTTCGTGCAGGCAAGTGGCGATATCTATAAAATACTCAGAGAATCACACAGTTATACCTTTGAAATAGCGACCCTTGCTCGCGCTACCGGCCTGCGTTTTGCCAGCCAGCTCAAGTCATATAGGGCCGCTGAGCAAATTTATCTTCGTGAGCAGGTATTAGCCGCCCGTGTGGAGGCATTAAAGGACATACGAAAATACGTTGTTGTCGCCGACCCGAACAGCTTACAGGTTTTCATAGTTGATGTTACGGAACAACAAATACCAAGTTTGTATGACGTAAAAGATTTTCAGGAGAGCAGCCAAAAATGAAAAATATAGCTATTGCAATCTCTATTTTAATCTTAGTTATAGTTTTGGGGCTGTATCTTGTCTCGTTCCAGGTGCGAGAGACAGAATCCGCTCTTGTACTGACGTTTGGCAATCCCACCCGAGAAATTACCAAACCCGGCTTGTGTTTCAAATGGCCCACGCCGATACAACGTGTCTATAAATTTGATTCCCGGATGAAAGATTTTGAGGCCGACCTCATCGAGACAGAAACCGCCGAGCAGGTCCCGATTATCGTAAATACTTTCATCGTTTGGAGAATCGCCGAGCCTTTGAACTTTTTCAAAGCTATCGGAACTGTCAGAGAAGCTGAAAATAGTAAATTGCTGCCCCTCATAAGCGACACTCAAAATACGGTAGTTGGCCGACATCATTTTAGTGAATTTGTAAATAGTGACCCGGACAAGATAAAATTTCCGCAAATTGAAGAGGAAATGCTCGCCGACCTTCAACAGACCGTCGCAGAGGCACACTACGGCATCGAAATCAAGACACTCGGAATAAAGCAGCTCAAAATCAGTGCAGATGTCAGCACACAGGTCTTTGATAGAATGAGGGCTGAAAGAAACCGCAGAACGCAGGCAACTATTGCCGAGGGTAATGCCGAGGCAACCAGGATAAGAACGAACGCTGATTCAATAAGAAGGGAGCTGCTCGCTGCAGCTAAAGCAAGGGCAAAGGGAATACGCGCCGAGGGCGACTTGTTGGCTGCACAATATTATCAACTGCTCGAAGCCGACACCGAACTTGCGATGTTCCTGGCTGACGTCGAAGCACTCAAGGAAATATTGGCCGAAAGGACAACCATTGTCTTAACCACTGGTACCGATATTATCAGGATTTTACAGGAAATGCCCGACATTAAGCCAAGTGAGCCGAACGAACCGAAATAATAACATTATTTAAGCTGCAATCGCTGATATTATGGCGAAAAGAAATCAGGACAATAAAGTTCCGCAATCCGCAAAGCGCGACACGCAATATGATACTGAGCTTGATGCGGCCGGCAAGTCCCTATCCGAGGCATTAAGAATCAGCTTTATCATCCTCAAGATAATAATGGTTGTGCTGGTTATTATTTTCCTTGCATCGGGTTTTAGAACGGTAGGCCCTGATGAGCAGGCACTCGTTTTGCGGTTTGGAAAGATTCGCGGCATAGGCGAAGAAAGACTCCTTGGCCCGGGGCTGCATTGGGTGTTCCCGTATCCGATAGACAAAATTGTAAAAATTCCGGTTGAAAAAAGGATAAATTTACCAATTAATTCCTTCTGGTATTACCAGACGAAAGAAGAGATGCTTGGCCTGACCCCGGTAAGAGCAACTCCCGTACTGCCAAACCTCAAACCCAGAAGAGAGGGCTATTGCATTACCAGGGGTGAAAAGAGAACGCAAACTCCCGCGGGCTCGGCCGGTAGTGATTACAACATCGTTCATTGCAAGTGGCAGCTAACCTATCAAATCAATGACGCCGAGGACTTCTTCAAAAATGTTTATATAGAAGATGCCAAACCGGGCCAGCTTTACTTTGATGTTATGATAAACAGCATAACGCCACTGCTGAAAGCTGTCTTTGATGGTGCCGTTGTAAGCACAATGGTCAATTATGCTATCGATGAAGCAATTTCCGGACGCGGCTCAATCTCGAAAGACGTCAAAAAATTCTTACAGAAAAAACTCGACAATATAGAGAGCGGAATAAAAGTCGTATCCGTCGAGCTTACCAACTCAACTTGGCCTCGACAGGTCAACGCTGCATTTCAGGCCTCCATCGATGCAAGCCAGCAAAGTCAAAAGGCCATCAGTAAGGCCAGAGGTTACTTTGAAACGACACTTAACGAAGCTGCCGGCCCGCTCGCTCTGACACTCTTTGCGAGCCTGTCGGATGAAACAATCAACGAAGAGGAAAAAGAGCTGTTGTGGGCTCAGTTGGCCGGTGAAGCTCAGGAAGAAATCGCTCAGGCCCACACCTATCGAACAGAAATTGTCGAAGGTGCAAGAGCGGATGCCGAATATTTGCACAAAATACTGCCCGAATACCGCAAAAGACCGAAACTTGTCCTTCAACAAATTTATCTCGATGCCGTCAAGCACGTCTTTAGCAACGCAGATGAGAAAATTTTCGTTCAACCAACCAAAGGGGTGAAGGGAAGAGAAGTAAGAGTTATTGTCAATAGGGACCTGATGAAAAAACCAAAATCTCAGGAGGAGAAATAACGAAGAGAAAAAGGTGAAGGTGAAGTGAGAAACGAGATACGGTGAATATGGCCCATGAACATTTACATCTTAAAGAAGACGTTACCGCTGAGTACACTCACGGCAGGCAGATTCGCGTAAGTTTGGCTCTGTTAGGGACATTGGCCGGCGGAATGCTGCTCATCAGCAGCGGCATAGCCAGGTCGAGCCACCTCTATGGCAGCGGCAGTTTTCAGGCAGAGTTCCTTGCTATGGTTGCCGCAATACTGCTCGGCGGCCCAATCGTCGTGCATGCGATTAAGAGTCTTATAGAAAAACAGATGCATATGGATGAGCTGGTGGCTTTGGCGGTAATCGCCGCCTTTGTAACCGGAAACTATGTTACCGCAGGCATCGTTGCATTCTTTATGCTCGTCAGTGAGCTTATTGAAACACGAACTGCCCTCGGCGCTCGCACATCAATTGAATCGCTGATTAAGCTGACGCCTACAAAGGCAAATCTGCTCGACAGCGAAGCCGGCGAAAAAGAGGTGGACGTCAGCAGCTTGAAGCCCGGCGATTGTATTCGAACACGCCCCGGTGACAACATACCAGCCGACGGCGAAGTTGTAAAAGGACTTAGCTCCGTCAACGAAGCCACGATTACGGGCGAATCTTTGCCCGTCGATAAAGTGCCGGGAATGCAGGTCTTCGCCGGCACAAGCAACCTTACCGGGGTGCTGGATATCACCGTAACAAAAGCCGGAAAAGATACAACTCTCGGCAAAGTCCAGTCCTTGATTATACAGGCTGAACAGACAAAGATACCGATTATGCGGATAATCGACCGTTATGTTAAGTGGTACACGCCGACGATTTTGATGATTGCCGCGATAGTCTTGTTTCTTACCGCCGATATCGACAGGGCGATTACGATACTTGTTGTTTCGTGTCCCTGCGCCTTGATTCTGGCAACACCCACGGCAATGGTCGCGGCAATTTCAGCCTCTGCCCGCCTCGGCATCCTGATAAAAAATGTAGCTGACCTTGAGATTGCTGGCAAGATGACGGCAATGGTGTTTGACAAGACGGGGACGGTAACGACGGGTCGGCTGTATGTGACCAAACTGACTCCCGCAGAAGATATTGAACCGGCCGAGTTGTTGGCCGTCACTGCTTCCGCTGAGCAGATGAGCAAACACCCCGCCGCAAGGGCCCTGCAGGAGGTTGCCAAAGAGGCAAATCTGTCTTTACCTGGCGTCGATGATTTTAGAGAAACACCCGGAAAAGGCGTAACTGCCCGCGTCGATTCTGCAAAAATTATGGTCGGAAGAGAGTCCTTCTTAAAGGAAAACAATGTAGATATAAGCAACGTTTCCGACCCCACACTCACAGAGGTGCAGGGATTTAGCACCCTTTACGTGGCAAGGGATTCTAAGTGCATCGGCTGGATCGGGTTACAGGACAAAACCAGACCCGAAGCCCAACAAGCCGTCCAGGAGCTGCTCGATATCGGCATAAAAAGAATAACTATGCTCACCGGCGACAGGGAAGAAGTCGCCAACCGTGTCGCAGCCGAGTTGGCTTGTACCGATTTTAAGGCGGAATGTCTGCCCCAGGACAAGCTCTCGATTGTCGAGCAAATTAAAAAAGATGGGCACACCGTCGTCGTTGTTGGAGATGGTATAAACGATGCGCCTGCATTGGCAGCCGGAGACCTTGGAATTGCTATGGGTGCCGCCGGCAGCGATGTAGCAATAAATTCCGCCTCGATTGCACTGATGAGCGATGACTTAACGCGACTTCCCTTCCTCGTGCGACTTTCACGAAAAACAAGAGGAGTTATTAATCAAAATCTCGGCTTTGGAATAATGTTTATTATTCTTGGTGATGCAGCGGCATCAGCAGGTTGGCTGCCGACGGTTTACGCCGCCGTTCTGCATTTTACCGGCTCATTGATTGTTGTTTTTAACAGCGCTCGGCTTGTCCGCTATGGCGAGGAGCTCGGACACGAACCACATGCGTGAATCATGAAGTGTGAAGCGAAAGGAATACCAGATACGCTTTACGAGATGCAAGATACGAAACTATGGAACATGCTGTTGAAACTTTTTCTTTGACGAAGATTTTTTCCGATTGGTGGGGTCGGAACAAGGTGTACGCCGTCGACGACCTGAATCTGCAGGTTCGCGGAAATGAAATTTTTGGACTTTTAGGTCCCAACGGCTCAGGGAAAACAACCACTATCAAATTGCTGCTTGGCTTGCTTTATCCGTCAAAAGGAAAGGCTGTTGTACTTGGCGGGGACGGCGCCGACCCAAAAATCAGCGCCCGTATCGGTTTTTTACCTGAAGAGTCCTATCTCTACAGATATTTGAATGCCCGCGAAACCCTGGACTTCTACGGCAGGTTATTCGGCCTGCCCGCAAATGTGCGGACAATGCGTATCGAAGCCCTGCTTGATATGGTAGGCCTAAAGGCCGTTGCAAACAGGCCCGTCGGGACCTTTTCAAAAGGTATGGCTCGAAGAATCGGCCTGGCACAGGCCCTGATAAACGACCCCGACCTGCTTATATTGGATGAACCGACAACAGGACTTGACCCTATCGGGACAAGGCAGATAAAGGACTTAATCCTGGAGCTTGCAAAACGCGGAAAGACAATTCTGCTTTGTAGTCATTTGCTCGCCGATGTCGAAGATGTATGCGATAGAATTGCAATCCTCTACGGCGGCAAAATCCATGCCGAAGGTCAGGTTAGAGACCTTTTACTCCAGACAAATAAGAAACAAATTACTACCGGAGCCATAAGCGATACCACTATCGAGAGGATAAAGCGACTAATTAAAGACGAACACGCGGATTGCGTTGTAACGTCCCCGATGGACAAGCTCGAAACATTTTTTATCAAGGCTGTTGCAGACGCCCAGCAGCAGGCCCGGCCCACAAGCGGGGCGGTCAGTACCACGGAAATCAGCGCTTTTCTTGCCGCCGAGGCCTCCCAGAAAAATATACTCGATAAACTTGTTTCGGCTTCCGTATCCAGGGAGACCCCATCAGAACCCACGGCAACAGAGCAGGTCGTCGGCGTTGACACTTCTGAACCTGAATCTGATGAGCAGCTATTGCGTAAGCTAACCAAACCTGCTGAACCGGCCAGGCCCGGGCCTGTTCCTCCCAATAGAAAAATAACAACAGAACCGGTCAAGCCCAAAGCTCACGAGCAGGACGAAGACAAAAAAAGCATTTTAGACCAGCTCATCCGGCAAATGCCGGACTCAACATCCCCAAAAGACAATACTGAGCAAACTGATAAAAACCAGTAAGGAGACTCTGGTGATGCATAGTATCTGGGCTGTCGCCGCCAACACTATAAAGCAGGCCCTGCGGATGAAAATTGCCGCTGTTTTTATAGTTCTGCTTATTGTCCTGCTGCCGGTTATGGGTGTTTCGATGACAGGCGACGGGACCCTGAAAGGCAGGCTTCAGACCTTCGTAAGCTACAGCCTTTCGCTCACTAATCTTTTGCTCTGTCTGCTCACGATAATAGTCTCAATCTATACGTTAACAAACGACATAAAGCAAAAACAGATATACACGGTTATTACCAAGCCAATTCGCCGTTTTCAGCTTCTTCTCGGCAAATTGCTCGGCGTAGTATTATTAAATATAGCTCTGCTCGTCCTCTTTTCGGCTATAATATACACCATTACTGTTTACACACCGAAATTTTACGGTGCCAGTGAAGCTGACCTTGACAGCATGAACAATGAGTTTTTCACCGCCCGCGCCGCCTTAACACCGCCTGAAGTAGACGTTACTGCCGAGGTGCTTGATACCTACGAGAAGCTTAAAAAAACAGGCCAACTGCCGCCGGAGGCCGGTGAGAATGAGATTAAGGCGGAGCTTACCAGACGTAAGCAGCTTTGGAAACGAGCCGCTGTGGTCGGTCAATGGCTGGTTTGGGAGTTTAATAATGTTAGAGTTCTCGACCCGAACGAGAGTTTGTTTATAAGGTACAAATATGAGGTCTCTATAAATCCGCCCGATATGCAGGTCTACAGCCGGTGGGACGTTGGCGATAATCGACAGTATCCGCCCGCCTACGAATCTTTTCTGCGTAAGGACCCCATTCGTACTTTTCGCGAGCTGGAGGTTCCGGCATATTTAATCGCTGACGACGGCTATCTGGCCATCAGATTTCTCAACGTCCCCCTGAACAGGACAACGGTGATTTTCCCACCTGACGGCCTGGAAGTGCTTTACAAAGCAGATACCTTCACAGCCAATTTCGTAAGGGTTGTTCTGTTAATTTTATTTCGTTTGGTATTCCTTGCGTCTTTAGGTACATTAGCCGCGACTTTCCTGTCCTTCCCTGTGGCCATATTGTTCTCTCTTTGCATCTTCTTTACAGCAACTATCAGCGGTTTCTGCTTGGAGTCCTTTGACTATCTTGGCGAAAAATTGACCTGGGTCTATTATTACACTGTTAGGCCGCTCATTTTGCTCCTGCCCCAGTTTGATAAATTTAATCCTGCACAATTCCTGGTCCCTGCAAGGATAGTCCCCTGGTCTTTATTGGCCAAAGTCGCCGGCCTTATGATTTGTATCAAAGCGTTTTTGTTGTTGCTGCTTGCACTGCTGATTTTTAAGTTCAGAGAAATTGCAAAAATTATAATCTAAAGATAGTCACGGCTTGATGCTCGTAGAAGAAAAGAATCGAGCATCGAGAATCGAGCATCGAGAAATGCGATTTCGCGACATAGCAATTTGGTTTGTTTGTATTGTTCTTGCGGCTGCTTTGCTTATTACCGCTGGTATGCAGCTTGACTTCATAAACTCGTCGCGCCAGGATATGGCTCTGATAATCGATAAACCCGAAAATATTCCTCCTTCACTGGCATTCGCAACCGTTGCCACGGGTGCCTTTCGCGGCCTGTTAGTCGATGCCTTGTGGATACGCGCCGACAGGCTGAAAGAGCAGGGGCAATTCTTCGATGCAAAACAATTAGCTGAATGGATAACCATCCTGCAGCCTCGTTTTGCATCAGTTTGGGAGTTCCAGGCATGGAATATGGCTTACAATATCTCTGTTACAATACCTGAAACCAGGCCGGACCAAAGATGGCAGTGGGTCAAAAACGGCTATGAGCTGCTTCGTGACAAAGGTCTCAAAAACAATCCAAAAAGCATTTTGCTTTATCGCGAGCTTGCCAGGATATTCCAGCACAAAATAGGCGGCACCACGGACGATGCGCACAGATATTACAAGCTCCAGCTCGCTGCGGCAATGGAACCACTAATCGGCCCCGCGGAAACCCTCTACTACGAAGCTCTTGCCGAAGCGCCGACCGATTGGCGGGAAATGATAAAAGATGCAAATGTGCTGCCGTTAATTACGGCCCTCAAATCTGCGGACAACGCCTTTGCCGATGAAGATAAGTTTGTCAGCAACTATTTATCCTTGAGGCAAAACCCCGACAGGTTCAATCCAGCCGCCTTCCGGACAATAGATAATTTTAGAGGCAGCAAAGGGCTCCAAAGGTTTGATATTTTCGCAAAGGCGCGGGCGTTGCGTAATACCTGGAAACTCGAACCTGTCTTAATGAACGAGTTGAATCAAATCTACGGTCCCGTTGCCGACTGGGATGACCCTAACAGTCATCTGCCTCTTGATTGGCGACACCCCGATAGTCATGCAATTTACTGGGCAGCCCGCGGTCTGGCAAAAGGCGGTAAAGGAGATTATTCCGTGGAAGAGACTAACACGGACCGCATCGTATTCCATAGTTTGCAGAACCTCTTCCGCTCTGGAAAAATATTCATCTATGATGTGCCGCTGCCACCCAGTACCGAAAATGCACAGCAAACTACGAGCAGCGAGCCGCCGGCAATGACCCGCGAGATATTTCTACGACCCGATTTGAGAATGTTTGAACCTTACAACCAGGCGATACTGGCAATCCTCGCAAAATATAAGGAGCTAAAAGACCGCACCTACGTCTCCATTCAGAACAGCCACCGAAATATGCTGAAAAACGCCGTATTTTCATTCTATCAGGCAGGCCATGTCCAACAGGCACAAAAAATCTACGACCGTCTAAGAAAGCAATATCGGCTGAAAGAATTTCAAGTACCGCTTGTTGTTTATGTGAAAAACAGACTTGACGAAGAGCTCGAAACTCTCGGAATATTTAATGCAAGAGAAATTATTCAAATGCTTTTGAGGGAAGCTTACTTCAGATATGCGGTCCATGATGACAACGAGGCAGCGGGGCGAGAAAAAATGGCGGAAGAAGTTTATAAGCATTATATGGACAAATTCGGCGATTTGCCCAGGATTGACCTGCCTGGGATGCCGCTCCTAAGATACCTGGCCCTTCAGGACTTCCTGGCCGACTGGCAGTACCCGCCTAACTTGAGACGCAACCTGCTGGGACGTATAAAAATTGAAAGGCCCGAACTCTTCGATAAATTGATACGGCAGGAAGCAAAACTACTCAAACAATCACAACAACCGCAATGACGCATACAACACGGAATACGAGATACGAGAGACTAACGCCTTCCCAGAGAAAAGCCGTTTTTCACATTGAGGGTCCCTTGCTCGTCATCGCCGGCCCCGGCAGCGGGAAAACCGCCGTTATCACATATCGAATTGCAGCGCTGATTGATTCGGGAAAAGCGGCGTACAATATTTGCGCAATCACTTTTACCAACAAGGCTGCCGACGAAATGCGCCAAAGGGCGATTGCTCTGGGCATTCCTCCCGGCCCACATATCAGCACATTCCACTCTCTGTGCGTCAGAATCCTCCGCCGGTATGCAGACAATGCCGCCATAAAACCCAACTTTAGTATCTATAACGATTCCGACCAGGCAAGATGTATCAAGCAGGCCGTCAAAGATTGTGAGCTTGATACAACAAATTTTCCACCTGCCAGAATGCTTGATGCAATTTCTTCCCGCCTAAAAAATAACCTGGTAGATGTTGACACCTTCAAAGCACAGGCCGACGATTTTTTTACTAAATCATTGGCAAAAATATACGCTCGCTACCAGGACATCCTGACTGAGCACAACGCCCTGGATTTCGATGACTTGCTGGCCAAAACCGCCTTCCTGCTTCGGGACTGTCCCGATGTCTGTTCCGAGCTTTCAAATCGTTTCAAGTTTCTGCTCATCGACGAGTATCAGGACACCAACCACGCCCAGTATAAAATTGCCAGGGCCCTTGCCTCTGAGCACAGCAATATTTGCGCGACCGGCGACCCCGACCAGTCTATTTACCGCTGGCGCGGCGCCGACATCCGCAACATATTGGCCTTTGAAAAGGATTGGCCGGATGCCACCGTTGTCAAACTCGAGGAAAATTTCCGAAGCACGCCCAATATTCTTGAGCGGGCTGATAATTTGATTTCACTCAACAAAAGTCGAAAGGAAAAAACGCTTGTCCCCACAAAACCGCCCGGCAAAGATATTGCCGTCACTGTTTTCGAGGACGAAAATGAGGAAGCCGAAGGTCTCGCACATCAAGTCAAGGAGATGACCGACCAGGGCACTTCTCTAAATGATATAGCAATATTCTATCGTGTTAATGCTCAGAGCCGAGTGCTTGAAGAGGCATTTTTCAAAAATAAAATACCCTACCAGATTGTTCGTGGCGTTGAGTTCTATAACAGGAAAGAAATCCGCGACCTGCTTGCATATTTGAAAATCCTCGTCAATCCTGATGATGCAATAGCACTATTGCGCATAATCAACACACCTGCCCGCGGCATAGGAAAAACCACAATTGAAAGAGTCCGCGCCTATGCCAACCAAAATAATACTTCCTTTTTTGAGGCACTAAAGAATGCAGAGCATATTGATTCTCTGGCCAAAGCTGCACAAGCCAAGCTCGCCGTCTTTGTAAATATGATAGAGAACTTTAAAAAAGACGTTGCCGGCAAAGTCGCGCCCCTGGCCCAGCGTGTCTTTGTTGAATCCGGATTGGAGCAATCCCTCCATGCCGCCGGCGACGAAGGCGAAACTGCTCTCGAAAACGTCAACGAGCTGTTCAGTGCCGCCTCTCAATATGACCATCTCACAGAGCAGCCGTCGCTTCTCGATTATCTTCAGCAAATAGCACTCTTCAGTGATGCCGATGCCTATGATGCCTCTGCCGGCCGTATTGCGCTGATGACCTTACACGCCGCAAAGGGTCTTGAGTTTGAAAACGTATTTATTGTCGGCCTCGAACAGGGCTTATTGCCGCACGAAAGAAGCAACACTGATGAAGACCGGCAGGAGCTTGAAGAGGAACGGCGGCTCTTTTTTGTTGGCATAACCCGAGCCAAAATGGGCTTGCACATAAGTTGTGCCCGATATCGAACACTACGAGGCCAGCAGCTAAGAACAATACCCTCTCAGTTTCTTTACGAACTCGGCCCCGGCTTCACGGACCAAACCGGCGAAAATCAACATTTTGATAGAGATAGCGAAATAGCCCAAATTTCTTCATTCTCAATTCTAAATTCTAAATTCAAAAAGGGCCAGCTCGTGCGCCACAAGACTTTCGGCCTTGGCACCGTCAAAAACTTCGTTGATATGGGTGAAAACAGCATCGTCGAGGTCGAATTTAACTCTGGACGCACAAAAACACTTATGCTAAAATACGCCCACCTTTCAAAGGTATAATGTCCTTGAGTCAGGGCCTGATGTGGCACGGGCATCCCTTCGACTTCGCTCGGGACAGGCCTGCCCGTGATTGACTCACGGCTTGGAAGGCCGTGCCACAATACAGGCCCTGGAGACCTGACAAAAACTAAAAACCAGATGAAGGAGATTGCGATGGCAAAAGAAATTAATCGAAGAGAGTTTCTACAGTTCACAGCAGGGGGGTGTGCCCTATGTCTTGCCGGTATCGGCTGTCAGCAGTCAGCAGTCCTGTCCACGGCAACAGCGCCAAGGCTTATAAGCCCCGGCTGCAGAAGGTCAAAAGTTAAAGTCGCCAGGATTTATATGGGAAAGGCGTCTAATGACTATTGGCCCAAACCCGGCCTGGATTTGGAAAAGGAAGTGCGGTTTTACGAATCGGAATTTGCAAAACTAAAAGACGAATTGTCGGATGTGGAATTCGTTGTGAATGAATTGGTCGGCTCGCCGAATGAGGTTGCTCAGTTCAAAAGCAAATTAGAAGATGTTGACGGCGTCCTGGTGATTCATCTGACGATGCGAACAGGCGGCGTTATCCAGGAAATTCTCAAATCACAAAAGCCCACAATGGTCTTTGCCGTTCCGTATTCAGGTCATCAGTGGACCGGCTTTGGCGGATTACTGAAGCAGCCGCTGGGAGCCAAAATGGAATGTATTCTCACAAGTGATTATAAACAACTGGCCGCTGCTATTAGGCCTTTCCGTGCCATTCATCATTTAAGAGAAGCCAAAATTCTCAACGTTACAACCCGCTCATTTGCCGGATATGCTGACAATATAAAAAATAAGTTCGGAACAGAGATTAAAAAAATCGAACTCAAGCGAGTGCTCGATGCCTGTAATGCTGTTGACGATAGCAGGGCAAAAGCAGAAGCGGACCGATGGGTCAAAGGGGCCGAAAGGGTTGTAGAACCTTCCAGTGAAAACATATTCAAGTCCTGCAAACTTGCGCTGGCTCTTGAAAAGTTATTGGAAGAAGAGGATGCGACTGTGATGACCGTTGATTGTTATGGTACTATGTTCCGTCCCCTTTGCCAGGCCTATGCCTATCCCTGTGTAGGTTTTACCAGACTCAATAACATGGGTTTAGGTGGTATTTGTGAATCGGATTTGCAGTCCGCCATGACGCACATTATTTACCAGGGTTTGGTGGGAAGGCCCGGCTTTATCAGTGACCCTACGGTAGATGAATCCAACAACAGTATCATTCTGGCCCATTGTATGGGCACGACAAAAATGGATGGTCCAGCCGGGCCGTCCGCCCCATATAAATTACGCACCGTTATGGAGCGTCGAGAGGGCGTTGTCCCGCAGGTGAAGATGCGCATCGGCCAGAAAGTTACTCAGGCGAAATTGGTTGGTACGGACATGTTGCCGTACTTCACGGGCCAAATTATCGATACTCCCGTCTCACTTGAGTACGATAGGGGTTGTCGTACCAAGATTACCGTCAAGGTGGACGGCGATGCGACGAAATTGTGGAAAAACTGGTTACATGGATTGCACCGCGTTACATGCTATGGAGATATTACCAGGGAACTTCAGCATTTCTGCAGATTCAAAGAAATTGAAATCATAAATGAGGCAGTATGACAAGACGCATTACTTGAACTGCAAAGGCGCCAGCCTCCGTTTGGTTGCGCCTTTTTTGTCCAAATATTGAGCGACAAAAAGGACCACTGTAAATTGCAGTATTTGGCAGTGAGCTTTCAAAAGTCTTGTGAAAGGAGGATTTTATGAATCCCGTTAGAAATTATAAAACGAGCAATACTGTGTTAAGTCCGTCATTTTGCCGGATTGAAAATCTTGTGGCCGTGGAACATTTTACAAAAAGGAATATTTCTCCGAGAGGAGTCCATAGGACTAACGGGATGAATCGCCGTGATTTTCTAAAAGCCGCCGGCTTGGGCGCAGCGTCGCTGGCGATATCCCCGTCTCTGCTTACCGCCGAGCAAGAGTCCGCAGAGCATATTCTCGACCAGGCTGACGCCCGCATTGAAAAGTATCGCAAGGGCAATGTGGCCTTGAGGCTTCTCGGGCCGAATGGCAAACCGCTTGAGGCTTCTCTTGCAGTGAACATCACCCAGACTAAGCACAAATTCCTCTTCGGATGCAACATCTTCAAGTTACACCGATGCAGAACACCCGAGGACAACGCCGCATACGAAAAGCACTTTGCTGCGATGCTGAATTTCGCAACCCTGCCTTTCTACTGGTGGAATTACGAACGGCAGCGGGGAAAGCCCGATGATGCCCGAACCGAAGAGATTGTCCGCTGGTGTAAGGCCCACAACATAACGACCAAGGGCCACCCCCTTGCTTGGAACTGGGGTGAGCAGAAGTGGCTGCCAGATGAGCCCGAAGAAGCGATGAAGCTTCAGTTCAAACGAATCGAGCGTTGTGTTCGGCGGTTCAAAAACGACATTGACATCTGGGACGTCGTTAATGAAGCAACACATTACGACCGGCCTCACGCCAAGCAGAATGTTCCGAAATTGACCGAGGCCATTCGCAGAATGGGCGTCGGAGCATACATCCGCCAGGCATTCAAGGCAGCGCGCAAGGCCAATCCCAACGCCACGCTGCTCATCAACGACTATCGAACCGACCCGGCCTATCCCGACAAAGTAATTTCGCAGCTCGTTGACGATAGCGGGCAAGCGCTTTACGATGTTATTGGCATCCAGTCGCACATGCACGGAGGCTGCTGGCCGGTCAACAAAGCCTGGGATGTCTGCCAAAGATTCGCCAAATTTGGAAAACCGCTGCATTTCACCGAAACTACAGTTGTGTCCGGCCCGAGGACAAAGCAGGGCTGGAACACAACACCGCAGGGCGAGAAGCTTCAGGCCGAGAAAGTGAAGGAATTCTATACGGTTCTTTTCTCTCACCCGGCAGTCGAGGCCGTCACCTGGTGGGACTTCACAGACCAGGGTGCATGGCAGCGGGCGCCGGCGGGATTCCTCCGAAAGGATTTGTCCCCAAAGCCCGCTTACAATGAATTGCAGCGCCTCATCAAAAGCAAATGGTGGACACAAACTAAATTAACGCTCGCAGCCGGTGGCAGAGCAAGTCTCCGCGGATTCCTCGGTCAATACAAAGTTGCCGCTCGCGTAGGCGAGCGCCAACTGACCGGCACATTCTACTTTGACAAGACCACAAAGAAAACGATAGATGTCCGGTTGACATAATTAAATTGTCGATACGGGAAAAATCGGCCGAATGAATGTTATAAGGCGTATGTTACAAAATGGCTCCGTATTGTAAGAACTCTGATTGTCTATTATCTAAAGGCTTTTTTGTGCATAAAGTACTTGTTTTTTATATTTTCGGGGCGTTGTTTTCTGCCGCAGCAGGTAATCTGAATCCTCCGGCACAGGCCGAGAATAAGGACAGACAGGCCTCTGGGCAAAAGTATATCAAGGTGCCGGTTAAGAGAAAACCCACGGATAGTGATTGGACACTGCGCGACACCCGCACACTCGAGCTGCTCGAGGACTTTCAGCCAGGCTCAAAGAAAATCCGACGCAGTAAGTATGATGGCCGGCTCGATAAAAAGGCCGAAGAGAAGGGCTTTTTTTATCCAAAAAAGGTTGCGGGCAGATGGTGGCTCGTGGACCCCGAAGGCAATCTGTTCATTAACATCGGCGTATGCGGCGTCCGAAAGGGCCGTTCCCGGATAAGTCAAAAGCCGGCCATCGAAAAGTTCGGCACATGGCGGGAATGGGCCGACTTCTCTACTGACCTTCTTGCCAAATACGGTTTCAATGGTACGGGCGGCTGGTCAGACCCCCACCTCTTGCGAGCAGCTTCACATCCTTTGGCCTATACCCTTTCGTGGAGCTTCATGGGCTCGTTCGGCAAGTCAAAGAAGCTTACCAGGCAGGAGCCGGGACATCTCGGCTATCCCGACAGGTGCATTCCTGTATTTCATCCGGATTTTGAAAAATTCTGCGATGATTACGCGAAGAGACTGGCCACGACCAAAGACGATCCATACCTGATAGGCCATTTTTCAGATAATGAGCTGCCCGTTGTCTCTGATATGCTCGACAGGTCCTTGCGGCTTGATGTGAGCAACCCAAATCTTCGCTATGGCTATGAGACCGCCAGGATTTGGCTCGGTAAAAGAAAGAGCAAAGATGCAGGGCTGACGGACATAACTGACGCAGACCGTCAGGCCTTCCTTGGCTATGCCTTTGACACTTATTTCCGCATAACAACCGATGCCGTTCGCAAGTACGACTCGAACCATCTGTGTCTCGGCCCAAGGCTACACGGAAGATCGCTCCGTATGCCTGCCATATTCAGGGCGGCGGGAAAGTATCTGGATGTGATAGCGGTGAATTATTATGGTGCGTGGGGACCGGACAAAAAGAGGATGGCAGCGTGGGCGGCCGAGTCGGGCAGGCCCTTTATGATTACCGAGTTCTACGCCAAGGGTCACGACTCCGGCCTGCCGAACGTCTCAGGTGCAGGCTGGCTCGTTCACACACAAACCGACAGGGCATGGTTCTATCAGAATTTCACAATCGGACTGCTTGAATCCAAATCTTGTGTCGGCTGGCACTGGTTTAAATACAGAGATAATAATCCGCAGGATTTGAGTACCGACCCATCCAATCGCGATTCTAATAAGGGGATAGTCAGCTATCAGTACAAGCCATACCTTGCAATGCTTCAGCAAATGAAGAAACTCAACGATGATGTGTACCCTCTTATTGATTACTTCGATTCGCGCTGATATTGAATTGTAAAATATTTACAGCAAGTTTTAATTGCTTGTAAACACAGAGATGTTATAATGCAAAGACAATTGACCGCTCCGGCCTTTTACCCGGACGAGGATATGGAATAATGGTGTAAAGAAATTGTTTTTAAGACAGTTACGTGTTTTTACAGAACAGTTTACATTTAAGGAGGATTCACAATGCAGACTAATAAAACCAGTGTCAAATCCGGCTGTCCCATCGCGCTGAATCGCCGTAGTTTCCTGGCAGCCACAGGCGCTTTCGCCGCGGCTACGAAGATGGGCCTGCTCGACTTCACCTCATCGCTGTTTGCCGCTGAGTCGGAGTCCGCCAAAAAGCCGCGCGTCCGCGCGGTGTTTGTACGCCCGAACATCGACAAGTACTGGATGGGCTGGCCGGGCGCTGCCTACGACATCAAAGCACGTCAGCGCCAGTACACTAAGATTCTAAACGAAGCCGCCGAGAAATTTGGCATCAATCTCCAGGTAACCAAAGAGCCTCTCCACACCGAAACCATCGTCGGCGCACTCCTCAAAGACGTCAAAGAAAATCCGCCGGATGGCCTCATTGTTATCAGCATGTGCCTACACCACTCCGGCTTCGATTCCTGGGGCAAGACCAACAACATCGCAAAGAATCGCGGCGACATTCCCACCATTGTATTTAGTCCGATGGGAACTTCATTTACGGGACATCTTCAGGCAACACGGAATATCCCCCGTCTTTACGTTGCCGCCACGCAGGACCTTGACTGGCTTGGCTTCGGCCTGAGAATGTTCAGCACCATCCACAAGATGAAAAACACACGCATCTGCATCGTCGCAGGCAACAAAACTCAAGACCGTCCACTCAACGTCATAGGCACAACACTTCACTACATTCCTAACAAACGCTTCCCCGAGGAATTCAAGAAAGTTTCGGAAAGCAACGAAGTGCGAGCCATGGTCGACTTCTATACCAGGAACGCCAAAAAGATTGTCGAACCTAAAAAGCAAGACATCCTCGACGCTGCGAAGAACTACGTCGTCTGCCGTCGTCTTATGGCTGCCGAGAACTGCCAGGGCTTCTCGATGGATTGCCTGGGCCCCGTTAGCCGCCGAGAGATCCAGCCACCCTGCATGGCTTTTTCACGGCTGCGCGACGAGGGCGGACTCGGCACTTGCGAAGCCGACTGGAACGCTGCTATCTCTACCCGCCTGACCAACCTCTTGTTCGACCGGCCAGGTTTTATGCAGGACCCCGCGCCAAACACCGTCAACAACACGTTGATGGGCGCACACTGCACCTGCGCCACAAAACTTGACGGTTTTGACAAGCCACCCGCGCCTTTCATCCTACGCACCCACTCCGAGTCCAATGTCGGAGTCGCGATGCAGGTTCTCTGGCGAAAAGGACAGAAGGTTACTATTATGAAGTTCCAGGGCCCGGAGACTATCATCCTTGGTACCGGACGTGTCCTTCGCAACATTGACACACCGCCCGCCGGCGGCTGTAGGACCTCTCTTGAGATTGAGGTAGACGATGTGGCCGACGCACGTGACGTCAAGGGTTTCCACCAACTGTTCATATACGGAGACCTCGAGCTGCCGTTTAAGGCCTATTGCCACCTCGCCGGAATAAAGGTTGTTCACATCTGAGCGACGGATGACAATTGTGGGATGACGGAATCACGTGGAACCAGAGTCAGCTACATTAGACATCCGCTCACGACCAGTATTGGGGACAATAGCTCGTGTGCGCATCCTTTGCACCGGGATGTATGTGAGCAGAAGGAATTAAAAACTGATGCGAAAGGAACAAATAATGCCGACCCCGTTAATTAAGCTGTACTACAAAAATGTTATGGCGGATGCTATAGGACCGAGGCACGGTATTACTGCTCGGCAGTTCGATGCCCTTGCCAAAAAGACCTCGCCGTTAATTGCTATGTTGAACGAAGAAAGAAAAGCGGGACAAACTCCCTATAGAGACCTCCCTTATAACGAGGAAATTCCCAAAAAGGTCAAAAAACTGAAGACCAAATTCAAAGGTCGATGCGAAAATCTCGTCGTGCTTGGCATCGGCGGCTCTGCCCTTGGCATTATCGCATTACAAACCGCGCTCAAGCCCTATATGCACAATATCTATGAGAAAAAAAGAACGGGTCCCCGCTTTTTTGTTTTTGATAACGTTGACCCTTCACAATTCGCTTCTTTCTTACACTGGATTGGTAACAAGCTCGGCAAAACTGTTTTTAATGTCATCAGCAGGGGAGGACAAACCGCGGAAACAATAGCTGAGTTTATGATTATTCGCAGGTTGCTCTTGCGAAAACTCGGGCGCAAAGGATATCAAAAGAGGGTGGTTATAACCACCGCCTTCGGAAAGAAGAATACCCTTCTTAATATTGCCAAAAAAGAGGCCCTGGACCATCTCCGGATTCCCGATGGTGTTGGCGGCAGATTCAGCGTACTAAGTGCCGTTGGCTTGTTCAGCGCTGCCATGTGTGGGATTGGTATCGACTCCCTTTTGGAAGGCGCTCGCGCTATGGATAAGAAAGTGAGTCGCAGGAATTTTTACAAAAATCCCGCCGCTATCAACGCAGCGATAAACTACCACTTTTATAATCATGGCAAGAAAATCACCGCTATGATGCCCTACAGCTATGCTCTTAAGGACCTGACCGGTTGGTTCAAGCAACTCTGGGCGGAAAGTCTCGGCAAGGCCAGGGATTTGGATGGAAAGACAGTTCACATTGGACCCACACCCATCAAGGCCCTCGGCGCCACTGACCAGCACAGCCAGGTCCAGTTGTATCGCGAGGGACCCAACGATAAATTGTTCACTTTCCTTCAGGTAAATAGTTTTGACGAGGACCCCAGGATAGGAGCGGCTCCTCGTTGTGCCCCGGAGATAAGTTTTCTTGCCGGTAATAATTTGAGCAGTCTGCTAAACAACGAAAAAAAAGCCACCGAATATGCCCTTTTGCAGGACAGGCGCCCTTGTCTTACGGTTTTGTTCGATAAGGTAAATGAATATACTGTCGGTGAGTTTATCTATTTATATGAAGTAACGACTTCCTTTGCCGGTGCATTATTCAAAATTGACCCTTACAGCCAACCTGCTGTTGAGCTTGGCAAGCAGGCGACCTTCGCCCTCAAGGGCAGGAAGGGCGATTACAAGCCCGGCTTAACATATCAACAATGGGCAAAGGAAATACGAACTCGGACCAAAGTTGACAAAAAGTTCCTGGTTTGATAAACTTGCCTTTCTATTTGGCTGGCAGATTAAGGGCTTTGGCAATGGATTATGCTGTAATAATGGCGGGAGGCACCGGGAAAAGATTATGGCCGCTCAGCCGAAAAAAACGGCCCAAGCAGGTCCTAAAGCTGCTCGATGGTCAAACACTGCTTCGACGTTGTTTCGATCGCCTCTCACCGATATTTGATACGAGAAACATAATTATTCTAACAAACGCCGGATACGCAGACCTCGTCCGCGAAAACCTGCCCGAATTGCCCTTTAACAACGTCATCGCCGAGCCTGCTGTACGCGATACCGCCGGCACCATCGGTTTGGCTGCTGCCGTCCTGGCAAAATATGACCCCAACGCAACGATAGCTGTCGTTACTGCCGACCAGGTTATAGAGCCTGCCGAAGCGGTTCAGCAGGCATTCGAAGATGCGATGGCCTTTGTGAATAATAACCCAGCCGATATGATAACTTTCGGCATCCAGCCGACTTTCCCAAGTACCCAGCTTGGTTATATAAAGTGTACCGATGCACAAAAGTGCCCCGGTTGCAAAAATGAAATATATTCAGTCGGGGCATTCAAGGAAAAGCCGAACGAAAAAACCGCAGAAAAATATCTTGAGACCGGCCAATATTTTTGGAACTCCGGTATGTTCGTCTGGAAAGCCAAAACAATCCTGGAAAATTTGGCGGAATTCCTGCCCGAAGCTGACGAACCGCTCCGCAGAATTCAAGCCGACTGGGACAGCGCCAACCAGCAGAAAACGCTTCAGGAATGGTTCGTAAAACTGCCTAAAATCAGCATTGATTATGCCGTTATGGAAAAGGCCGAGCAGGTTTACGCCATAAAGTTGGATTGTCGTTGGCTTGATATCGGCTCTTTCGCCGCACTCGCTGATATTATCAGTTCCGACAAGGACAATAATATCGTTGTCGCAGGCTCCAGCGAGATGCTCGATTGCAAAAACTCTATATTCATTACTGAAGACGAGCGTCATCTGATTGCAGCCATCGGCTTGCAGGATATGGTCGTAGTACACAGCCCTGATGCAACATTCATCTGCCATATCGACCAGACCCACAGATTAAAGGAGCTGCTTGAGCTGATTAAGCAGAATACCGGCGAAAAATTTCTGTAACAGAATAGTACGCAATACGGTATAAGCACAACGAAAAATGAGATATTTGGCAATAGATTATGGCGTTAAACACACGGGCCTGGCAATCTGTGACGCCGCGGAGACAATCGCTTCACCGATGACTGTAATCCACGGCCAAAATGACTTGCTAAAAAAGATTACGGATATGGTCGAGACCGAAAAGGTCGAAGCAATTGTCATCGGACTGCCTTTGAATATGGACGACTCGCAAGGGCCACAGGCAAAGCTTGTCTTCAAATTTGCAGACCAGTTAAAAGCTCATATTGATATCCCCATACACTTTCAGGATGAGCGATTGAGCACTTTCAGCGCCGCCGAAAAACTCGCTGCTGCCGATTTTACGAGAGCTAAGAAGAAAAAGCGTCTTGATGCCATTGCCGCCGCAGAAATTCTGGAGGCCTTCCTCGAAGATAAACGCGCACGATAGCCGATGTGTCAGCCTCAAGTGCAGCTTGTGGATGGCTTCTCCTGCATTCACCATCCCGAAAAGCCTTCGGCTTTGAGGCTGCCACCCACGGCGACGTTAGACGCGATACACATCACGCGATATAACTTCCTGTTCTTTATAGCGCCGCGACCCAACCTCCGTCCACGTACAGAATCTGCCCGGTAACAAAGTCGCTGGCACTTGAGGCGAGGAAGACCGCCGCACCAGCGATATCCTCCGGCTGACCCCACCTCTCAACAGGTGTTCTTGAAAGCACCCACCTGTTAAAATCTTCGTCAGCATGTAGTTTTGCAGTAAGGTCCGTAGTGATAAAACCCGGCCCGATGGCATTTACGTTGATATGGTATTTCGCCCACTCCACCGCCAGCGCTCTTGTCACCATCAGCAAGCCGCCCTTGCTGGCCGCGTATGCCGTTGTTGTCGGCCGGGCTCCGTGACACATCAGCGAGCCGATATTGATAATCTTGCCGCCTTTACCGACCTGCTTTCGGTGCCGACAAAAAGCCTGCGAAATCGCAAACACGGCGGTCATGTTCACCCCGACGACCCGGTTCCACGTCTCCAGTTCCACCTCTTCAGCCGGTGCTCGTGCCGTCGTCCCCGCACAATTGACCAGAATATCCACCCCTCCCGTTGTTGAAACTACCTCCTCAAAAAGTGCTTCTATTGCCTTTGTGTTTTCAAAATCAAACGAGAACGTCCATACCTTTTTATTGCTGCTTTTTTCGATTTGCCCCTTGGCTGCTTCAAGTCGGCTTTTATCACGAGCTATTATCGCAATATCGGCCCCGTGCCTTGCCAGACCTTTTGCCACCGCAAGACCGATACCCCTGCTGCCTCCGGTAACCAGTGCCGTTTTACCTGATAAACTGAAAAGTTCGCTGTCCATACAAGTATTTCATAGCAAGCAGCTACGCGCTAAAAATGTGCCTCGGCCGAATGTCACAATCTCTCACTCAGTTCAAAAACCTGTCACGGCCGAATTTTGGTCCTTTCTGCCAGTTCCTTCATCGCGCAGCACTGGACATCTTTATTGTAAAGGTTACCATCATTAATCGCGTAAACGTTAAGTGCTTTGCTGTCTACCGCAGCCAGTTGTTCTCTGCGAAGAAGTTCATTAAAACTAAGATTCCGTATCATCACATTGTTCTTATCATCACTTTTGGTATTCTCAACAACGCCCAACAAAAAAGCCAGCTCTAATATTTCCATACCGCTGTCAACATCTCTGTCTCTTGCTTTGCCAATCTCATTTTTCTGCTTCCCTTCGCTGGCTGCGTCAGAAGCCTTGAAATTGAACGTCGGCCCCTCAGTACTTGTCTTTGGTTGTGCTGTTTTTAGGAAAATACCACGGTACTTATCTTTTAGTTCTTTGACAGCTTCGATTGGCCGGCCCCGCTGACTATGTGACCTGCCGGCACCTTCAGGCTGGTATTGCTCCTGCGTTTTGAATCTGTTTGCCCTTGTTTTGATAAGGCTGCCGATACCAACTACCCCCCCAAGAACCACCAGTACCAGTATTTGTATCCAGAATGTATCCTCGCCGTCCGTAATGCCGGCAAACTGGATTATTTGTGCTAAACAGTAGTTCATACTTGCTTGTAAGCCGTTTCTTCGCTTGGAATGTAACCGGGGCCGAATCGGTCAGACAAACGCCTTCAGCGTAGAAGGAAAACTTCAGAACTCTGTTACAATCAAGCCGCTGCTGACCTTCCCTGCTCAGCTGCTATCTTTACCCTTGCGAAGTGTTCTTTCTGTCATTTTCTTCATTGCTTCGCACTGGATGTCCTTACCGTAGAGATTACTCTCGTCAATCGTGTACACCTTCATTGCACTGCTGTCTATTGTATCCAGTTGTTCTCTGCGAAGCAGCTCATTAAAAACGAGCTTGCGCATCGTCACATCGTTCTTATCATCGCCCTTGGTATGCTCGACGACACTCAGCAGAAAATCCAGCTCTAACATTTCCATACCGCCGGCTAAGTCTCTATCTTTGCCCGGCTCTGCGCCGGCGCTTTTACCCGAACCTCGAACCTCCACAATTTTACCAGGCCCCGTCCTTTTCGTCTCGACTTTCTTTTCGTCATTCCAAGCCATTGTTTGAACCTCCAATATTCAACAAAAATCCAATTACTTAAGTCTGGTTATTTTCTTAGAATTCCTTAACATCATAAGCCAGGTTGTCTAAAACAGACACCATTATATACTTATTCTATCGGTCAACAAAGTAAAAGCGGCCCAAAATTTTTCTTTTCATCCCCACGCAGGTGGGCATTAGGTTTTTCAAATGTTTATTTGGGTGGTGTTTTACCTCCACGCTGTTCCTGGGGCTTTACCTTTGTTGTCCATCGTCTATCGTCTGTCCTCCGCCATTTGTCGTCGGTCTTAATTATTTGGCATCCAGATGCTGTCCGCTTGTTTATTTTACCCCGAATCCCTAAATGAGACCAAAAATCGAGGATTTACGCTCGCTGAAAATTTTGGCAAAAAAATTAAAAAAATACTTGACATATTCAAACAAATGTTTTAAACTCTTGTATAAAACGACTGTTTAGGAGCTCTTATATGGCGATTTCAGCTCAAAAAGAAGGAAATTCAGCTTCCGATAAACCCGTTCAGGACAGGCTGCTCGACGCCGCAGAACAGCTTTTCTCAGAGCATGGTTTTGAGGGCACGAGTGTTCGCGATATCGCCGCCGTCGCTGGCTGCAATATCGCTGCCGTGAACTACTATTTTGGCGGCAAAGACAAGTTGTACACCGAGGTCTGGCGACGTCATTTGCTGCAAATGCGAGATGCCCGTCTGCAAGCAATTGAGCAGGTAATGTTTGAAAGCGGCGGCAAACCATCCTTGGAGGATTTGCTCCGGTCGTTCGCAAACGCGTTTGTTGGGTCGTTCAGGGATGAAAGCAGATCCCGTCGGTTTATGAATCTTATGGCCCGGGAAATGATTGACCAGCGAGTATCCGTCAATTTGTTCGTTGATGAAGTCGTCAAGCCTACTATGGGTGCCGTACGGGGGGCTTTGTTGAGAGCCTGTCCAGGTTTGGAAGAGTCGAGGATTCCATTGCTTATAGTTTTTCTTGTCGGACAATTAATGCATGTCGTCCACATAAAAGCCATGTTTGACCAGACCGAAATGGCAGAAATGCCGGCTTTCGACCTAAATGAGGCAGTTGACGATGTTGTCAAATTCTCCGCTGCCGGGATTCGCGCTTATGCCGAAGGAGAAACTGAATGAAACTGTTATGGCAGAAATGTAATCGTTTTGTGCTTGGTGTGCTGATAGCTTTGCCATTGGCAGGCTGTGTCAGCAATGAGAAATTATATAAAGAGGTAGGTCTATCCAGAGAGGCTGCATATCAGCAGTGGAAGAATCGCAAGGAACGTGAGGAGTGGCCTGAAACGCATGTAAGCGGAGAGTTAAGTGTCGAAGATTGTCTGAAGCTGGCCATGGTAAACAATAAAGTTCTACAGCACGTCCTCGAAGAAAAGGAAATTGCTCGCGGCAAGCGTCTAAAATCGTATTCGGCAATTTTGCCTAAGATTGGCCTTTCAGCAGATTATAAGCGGCTTGATAAGGTTTCGTCTATGACTATTCCTGCTATTCCTGGCCTTGGTTCTGGTGGAAAAATCACGATGGGTGACGTGGATAATTATTCGGTTGGTCTCACGGTTACTCAGCCGGTTTTTGCCGGTGGGTCAATAATAGCTGAGATACAGACCGCGAAATTATTTTCCCTGCTTACCGACCAGACTGTTCGAGCAGCGGTTCAGGACTTAATTTATGCCGCGCATCATTACTATTACGATGTTTTGCTCAGCCAACATTTACTGGAAATTAGCGCCGACGCCGTTCGGTCTGCTCAAGCGCATCTTGAAAGTGTTAAACAAAAACGGCAGGGCGGTGTCGTGTCTGATTTTGACGTTCTGCGTGCCGAAGTGGAACTTTCGAATTTCCAGGCTAAATTGATACAGAACAAAAATGCAGTCAATGTAGTGAAAGCTAACTTGCTTAAGGTGATGGGTGTTTCGCAAGATAGTGATGTTACTCTTTCTGATAAGCTGGTTTATGGTCCTATAAACGTAACAATGGAAGAAGCGGTTAAGGCTGCTTACCTAAATCGACCCGATTTATTTGGACGTGAGTTTAACGAAAAGTATCAGGCCGAATTACTCAAGATTGTCCGGAGTTGGTATTGGCCGGTTATAAGCGGCTTTTACAGCAATGTCTGGTCGAATCCGGACCCGCACAGTGCGATGAAGATTGAATGGGGGCATGCCTGGCAGGCCGGGCTTATGGCTACACTATCCATATTTGACGGTTTTAGGCGAGAGGGTGAGATCATACAGCAGAAAGCACGCCTGAAGCAGGCGAAGATAGACTTAGCGGATGCCGAGGAAACCGCTTTGTTCGAGTTGACCAAGGCGTTAGTGACTATCGAGGATGCGGAGGAGTTCATCCAGTCGCAGAAGTTGAACCTTACCAGGGCAGAACAAGGCCTGCAAGTCGTGGAACAAAGTTATAGAGGGGGTGTGAACACACAGGTTGAGGTGATCGATGCTCAGGCAGCTTTAACGACGGCAAGGGTAAACTATTACCAGGCTATATACTCGCACATAATTGCCAAATTGGATTTGCAGAAAGCGATGGGAATCCTGGCCGCGTTTGAAGCTGCTGAACCCGAAGTCCAGGCGAAGAATGACGAATTAAGCATTGCCGAAGAAAAGGCTTCAACGGCATTTGTTAAGGTAGAACTGGAGCGGACAAAATGAAAAATGTTAGAAGGATTATATATTGGATAGCAGCGGTGGTTTTGGTTCTTATTACCTTTTGGTTTGGGTATATGCGCAAGTCCGCGGGAATTCCAGAAAAGAAGAAAATTGTTCCGGTCGAGATTGAAACTGTAAGCACCGGCCCGATAGAGGAAACGATAGAGATGACTGGCTGGATAAAGGCCAACCATGTTGTCGATGTAGCTTCCAAAGTGGCAGGAAGAGTCGAGTCCCTGTATGTTCTTTCAGATGGGGAGGATTTGGTTGCGGTTGAAGAGGGTGTCTCGGTTAAAAAGGGACAACAGGTTGCCGTTATAGACCATGACGTTTATCTGGCGCTGGTGGCTGCTGCCGGGGCCAGTATGAAAGCCAGCGAGGTGGAGCTTAATGATGCGGAGCGTGAAAAGAAGCGTATTGTTGCCTTATTTGAAGGCGGCTCAGCTACCGAGCAGAGCAGAGACAAAGCAATAACTGCAGCGGAACTGGCGACGGCAATGTTGGCGCTGGCTAAGTCTAATTTGGAACTTGCGCAAATAAATCTGCGTGAATCAACCATTACCTCTCCCATTGATGGGATAATCACCGCAAAACATATTGACCAGGGGAATATGATTAGGACAGGCGACCGGATTGTTACTGTTGCCGATATGGAAACGGTGAAGGTAATTGTTGCTGTTGCGGAAAAATATGGGGCCGCAGTTACCGTCGGGACGCCTGTGAAAATCCGAGTCGACGCATTTCCGGAAAGAGTGTTTGATAATAAGGTATATTCAATCTATCCGGCTCTTGATGCACTTACCCACACGATGCAGGTTGAGATACGTCTCAAGAATGATGAATTGCTGATGAAACCAGGCATGTTTGCAAGGGTGACTTTAATTACAAAACGCAAAGATGATGTTGTTGTTATACCCCGAGATGTTGTTCTTGGCGGCAAGATTGACAAGCCTTACGTATATGTAGTGGATTCCGGCGAAACGGAGGCAGACAACCCCGTGAAAGTGGAACAGGTTGCCCGAAAGCGGTTCGTTGAGATTGGTATAAAGCAAGCCGACAGATATGAAATCATTAATGGGTTGAGAAAAGGACAGACGCTTGTCGTTAATGGGATGAATTATTTAGCCGACGGGATGAGTGTCGAGATTGTACGAATAGAGGATATCAAATGAAGCTTGCACAATTATCCGTAAACAGGCCGGTAACCACCTTGATGATATTTGTCGCCATCGTAGTTTTAGGTCTCGTGTCGATGTCGATGCTGGGATTGGACTTGATGCCGGAGCTGGAAATACCGTCTGTTTCGGTTATGACTGCGTACCAGGGGGCAGGCCCGGAAGAAGTGGAGACACTGATAACTGAGCTGATGGAGGATACGCTCAGTACCATCTCCGGAGTTGATGAAGTAATTTCAGTCTCCAAAGAGGGATTGTCGGCGGTAACGTTGAGATTTGAGTGGGGCGAGAAAATTGATGAAAGTATCAACGATGTCCGTGAAAAGATTGATATGATTAGGGAGCGACTGCCCGAAGAAGCTGAAAATCCCGTTATTTTCAAGTTCGATCTTGCAATGATGCCGATTTTGATTATTGCGATTACGGCAGAGGACAGTTATCCGAACCTGCAGGATATAGTTGATGACGAGATAGTTGACCCGCTGAAACGTGTTAAAGGAGTTGCTTCGGCTACAGCAGCTGGTGGTTTGGTCCGTCAGGTTCGCGTTGATATCGACCGCGACAGGCTGGCGGCTATGAATTTATCGATTGCGCAGGTAAATTCAGCCCTTGCCGCTCAAAACATCAGCACTCCAGGCGGAAACATAAAGACCGGTTACAAGGACTATCTCTTGCGAACACCTGAGGAATTTTCCAGCCCGGAAGAGGTTGCGGAAGTTGTTGTTGCTCGGCGAAACGGTATACCTGTAAAGTTAAAAGACATTGCCGACGTAAGAGATTTCTTCAAAGAACGCACGTATGAGGTGCGCATGAACAGTCAAAAGGCAATGGCTGTGTTTGTTCAAAAGCAAAGTGGGGAAAATACCGTCGATGTAGCGCGGGCGGTCATAGAGAAACTTCAGCAGATAAAGGAGAATTTGCCGCCGGATGTTAAACCGAATATCGTTTTCGATAATTCCGATTTTATTTTGGCCTCCGTAGCCAATTTACGAAATACGGTTTTTTGGGCCGTGTTTTTTGTCTTTATGGTGCTTCTTTTTTTCCTCAGAGACCTTAGGGCTGCCATTATAGTTGCTGTCGCAATTCCCACGTCGCTGATTATTACCTTTCTGTTGATGTGGTTGGCAGATTATACGATTAATACCGATTCGCTGGCCAGTGTCGCCGTTGCGGTTGGGCTGGTCGTTGATAATGCTATTGTTGTCGTTGACAACATAAATCGACATCGAAGTAAAGGGCAGAGGCCGAAGGAAGGTGCCATTTTTGGGGCCAATGAAGTAGGGGTGGCTGTTATTGCCTCAACACTGACGACAATTTCCATTTTTGCTCCCATTATCTTTGTCGGCGGTATTACTGCTATCATATTCGGACAATTCGCTGCCATTGTTACAATGGCTTTGGTTGCTTCACTGTTTACGGCTCTTATGCTTGTTCCGATGCTCTGTTCAAAATTTCTGATTGTGCGCAATCCAGGCTCATCAAAGTCAATATTGGACTTGTTTTTCAATCTGGGTGAGAAAGTTTTAACGAAAACCGAAAACTTGTACATAAAGTTCCTGGACTGGTCACTGGTGAATCGAAAAACGGTTTTTATTTCATGTGCCCTTTTCTTTGTCTGGAGTATCGGGATTGTCGGTTTTATCGGCACTGAATTTTTCCCTGAACAGGACCAGAATCGGTTGTCGGCAAATTATGAATTGCCCATCGGAACGCGTTATGAGCGCACCGGAGTCGTAGCGCAGCAGTTGCAGACTATATTGGAAAATGATGTTCCGGAGAGGCAGCACAGTTTCATACGTTGGGGCGTCTTTGGTGGTGGCGGTTCACACTATGCTACGGAAGAGGAGAGTTATAAAGGTATCCTGTATGTCAGATTGAAACCTAAAAAGCAGCGCGACGCCTCGCCAAATGACTTGATAAAGCGACTTCGCAGTATCACAGGCAGGATACCGGGAGTTACTATTCGCTATAGTGCCGAGGACCCGCTTGAAGCAATGATGTTTGGTGCCGGCGGAAAACTGGCTGTCGAACTTTACGGCCATGATATGGATGAAGCCAGGGTGTACGCCGAGGCTGTTAAGGCGGCAATGGAAAAGGTTGAAGGAGTCGAGGATGTGCAGATCAGCCGAAAGGAAGAAAAGCCGGAGGTTAAAGTCATTATTGACAGGGAAAAGGCATCTAAGTTCGGGCTTGATGTCAGGACTATTGGTAAGCAGATTGAGACTTTTTTTGCAGGCACTACCGCAACCAGATACCGCGAAGGCGGAGATGAATATGATGTAGAAGTTCGACTCCAGGCTCAGGATAGAGACAGGCTCGAAGACTTGCGGGATGTGTCTATTGGTTTACCTGATGGTGAGCAGATTAGCCTGGCTAATATCGCCGATGTCGAACACGGTCTGGGACCGACCAAGATTGAACGAAAAGACCAGGAACGTTATATTACGGTTTCCGCTGAAATCAGCAGAAGAGACCTTGGCTCAGTGGCCAGGGACGTTAGAAAAGCGATTGATAAGATTCCCGCACCGCCGGGTTTTAGTTATAAGGTTGCCGGTGCTGAGAAAGAAAAGAAGGAAGCGTTCAGACTGTTGATTATAGCTGTAGGCTTGGGAATGGTTCTGGTATATATGGTGATGGCTTCGCAGTTTGAGTCTTTGCGTGACCCATTTATCATATTTTTTTCGATACCCTTTGGTATTGTCGGGGTAATCATTGCGTTGGCATTGGCCGGACAGGCAATGAGTGTTATTAGTTTTCTGGCATTGATTATGATGGTTGGTATTGTAGTAAATGACGGGATTGTTCTCATAAGTTTTATAGGCATACTTCGCCGCCGTGGTCTTAGTGTCTATTCGGCAATCATTGAAGGGGGACGCAGCAGAATGCGACCTGTGATATGTACGAGCGTTACTACAATGCTGGCGATGACGCCTCTTGCTTTCTCAAGAGGGGAGGGGTCTGAAATTTGGGTGCCGTTTGCCGTGACGGTTATTGGGGGGCTGTTTGTTGGAACTATCATTACCCTGGTTTTGATGCCGACTCTTTACAGTGTGTTTGAAGGTTTTAGGGCTTCGCAGGTAAAAGGATAAGTATGAAAGCTGTTTTGATTGTGCACAATGTGGCGATAGATGAGGAAGTGAACGAAATTCTGGAGTCTGTCGGAATTAGTTGCTATACAAAATTCACGAATGTCTTGGGTAAGGGCCGGTTAAGCGAGCCGCATTTGAGCACGGATGTGTGGCCCGGGATAAATTACGGCACCTTTGTTGTTACCGAACCTGTCAAGGCCAAAGAGGTTATGGAAAATGTCCGCCGCATGCGAGGGAAGCTGGGTTCGGAAGGAGTAAAGGCGTTTATGTGGAAGATTGATGATATTACTGAGTAAGGCTTGCTCTGTAACTTCTTTGGATGCCGAAAGTTAGCAAATAATATAAAATTCCTTCCTTTTCCAAAATTTTTTTGCCTAAACCGTCCTTGAAAGCGTATAATAATGGGTGTGTTTTTTACGCAGTGGGAGCCTGTTTTGCTGTTTACGGCAAAGTGCAGCCTAATGAAAGGGGGTAAAAAGTATGGAAACTGCCACAAATTATAAGCCGAATCTGGAAATCACTTCAGACCCTGAGCATCTTGCGCAAAGAAGCGTTGAGCTTGTTGTTGCTGATGCGCAAAAAGCGATAAAGAACAAAGGCGTTTTTTACGTGGCGATATCCGGCGGCCATACGCCGAGGCGTTTTTTTGAACTCATGGGCGAGGTGCCGAAAGCAAAATCTTTGCCTTGGGACAAGATACACTTGTTCTGGGTTGACGAGCGGTGTGTTCCACCGGATTCGCAATGGAGCAATTACAAGCTCGCCGCCGACACCTTTTTAGCTCAGGTCCCAATTCCGCAGGAAAACGTACATAGGATACCCACCGAGTTTGATGATTTTAACGCTGCAGCTCAATGTTATGAAGGAACCATTCGAGAGGTTTTTGGCCTGGACGAAGCTCATGTCCCCGAATTTGATTTGATTGTGCTTGGTATGGGGGTTGAGGGACATACCGGCTCGCTTTTTCCCGATTCTTATGCCTCTCTGGATACCGAAGATTGGGCCTGTGTCGTCTATGGCCTGGATCAGAAGCTAAACCGAATAACATTGACGCATCCGGTTTTATCTGCCGCATCTCATTTAGCTGTATTGGTCTCCGGTGAAGAAAAAGCCAACATCTTGAAGGAGGTCTTGACCAGCCAGCCGGACGAAGTCCGCTATCCCATTCACATCCTTTGGCC
>DUZJ01000034.1 GCA_013349615.1 Planctomycetota bacterium
CAAGAGCTTACATTATATTCAAGTCTATACGCATGTCAACCCAAAAATCAACATAAGTACAAGAATTAACAATGAGTTATGATATTTTTTTGACAAAAAACACTTTTGACGCTGGCATCATATATCCGTATTTACCCCGATAGACACGGAACGGACAGCCCATACACTATGGTATGTGTGAAAAGGACTAATTTTAGGACTTCGCCCTTGACAAAAGTACTTAAAAGATTTAGAATTATAGAAGAACAATCGCGAGGATTTCGGCTTTTATCGGCAGGCGAAGAAGGGACTCTTCCATTACGAACGCTTAATGATCGCATTAGTGAGAAATGAGGGCAGCGAAAATGATGAAAACGAAAATTATAACAATTCTGGTGACGACAATGCTGGTCGGGGTGGGTGAAGTCCGAGCAACGGATATTACTTTTACCAGCGATGGCCAGATCAACCCTGGCGAAGTCTGGAGCAGCGTGAGCATATACAACGATGGCACAGTCGTTGACATGCTTGGCGGTTTTGTCGAACAGATGGATACGTACGACTACAGCATGGTAAACATCACCGCTGGTTCTATAAACTCACTGTGTGCTCGTAACTACAGCATTACGAACTTCTCCGGCGGTAGCATTTATGGGCCGACCGCCTTTGACTATGCAACTGTGAACCTTTCCGGAGATGCCAGTGCAGTTTCCCTTGGGATCGATGATTTCGGAACGCTAAATATGAACGGTGGTAGCATTGGACAAATAGGCATCCGGGACTCAGGTACGGTTAACCTCTATGGTGGTATAATATCAGAGCGTCTTCTTGTTCTCGACTCTGCCCTCGAGTCTGCTGTGATTAACGTTTTTGGTTACAACCTCGACAAGACCAGTTCTGGTGGCCATTATGGATATGGCCAGGTTTATGGATTTTGGCAAGATGGCACGGCTTTTACAATCGAGCTTGATATGTCGAAGACTTACTCACACGTCAACCTGATCCCTGAACCCTCAAGCATTTTGTTATTTGTCTTAGGTGCCGTTTTACTAAGAAAACGAAAGTCATTGTGAATCACCAAATCTTTGTTTACGGAGAAACGACCATGTCATTGAAAAAAACCATTCTGTTAATCGTATCATCTATCATTGTAACCACCGCTATTGCCGCCACCGCCAAAGCCAGGTCAGTCTTTGTGATTTCAGATATCGGGACCGACCCCTGGGACACTCACAAAATACAGGCATATCGCATTCAGGACAGCAACCTGGTCTATCAAAATTACTATAACTCAGTTCTTCCTCTTCCCATCAGCCTCGCAATCGATGCTGATTCTGAATTTCTATTCATTACTCACGAATACGCTTCTGTTTACTATCCTGGAAATCAAATTGAGATAGTCAATGCCAAAACGATGCAATATGTGGACACTGTAATAGTTGCCGATGCGGCTGGCCTGGCTGGTATCGTCGTAGATCAGGGAAAGCAAAAAGTATACACAATGCAGCGGTCTACGAATCATCTGTTTGTCTATTCCTGGAATCCAATTGAGAAGGAACTTACTCCGGACCTTCCTTACCCTTACTATATCGAATTGCAAGCTTGCTATCAAGCGTATGGGCTTGCACTTGATGAGGAAAATGACCGGTTGTACGTGGCGGACAATACCACGGACGTAAAATATTATGATACGAACGACCCTAACTGGTCTAAACTGGGCCAGTTTATAGTATCGCACGAGGCCGTAGGTATTGCCGTTGATGTAAACAATCAATATGTTTACACGGGCAGTGGTCGATTTGGTGGCATGTTTTTAAGCCAGTATGATTTGTCCGCCGACCCGAATACCGCTGAAACTACGGTTGACGTGAACAGCCCTGTCCTCGGTATCGCCGTTGACCAGGCAACGAGTCTTGTTTATCTTACAACTTTTGGAGACCACGATGACCATTATTACCAGAATCCGCCGAACGACCGCCTTATGGTCTATGACTCCAATTTAAACCAACTATGGGTATCTGACGATATTGGAAATCCAGCAGGCGTGGCCGTCGAAGGTAATGTCTCATATAAGTTCCCTCTGCTCCTTAGCAAGATTGATGATGTAAATGACGGTAACTGCGTCTTGCCTGGTGATTATATAACGTACACTATTACCTACGGCAATTCGATCACGGACACCAACGACCCCAACTATGTTGGAACCGTCAACGATGTTGTAATTACAGACTATCTATCTGAAGCAGTTGACCCTAATAATCCTTTTGACCCTAACTACAATTCAAATGATCACACGTATACCTGGAACATTGGAGTGCTCGGCCCCGGCGATTCAAATTATGTTACTCTAACAGTCAAGGTGAATAATCTTGCTGAACCATTAGGGACGATTACCAATTATTGTGAAATAGACTGCGAGCTTGCCAATAACACCGCTGAAGTAAGCACTCCCGTATGCTGGCGGTCTCATGATATTATCTATGTGGATATAAATGCCGTCGGCTCTGACAGCGGGCTATCTTGGTATCATGCCGACCCTAACCTACAGCGTGCTCTCCAGAAAGCACAGGCCTGGGACTCCAACCAAATCTGGGTAGCTTCAGGAACGTACAAACCAACCACAGAAGTGGAGGATTACAATACAGCGTTTGAACTGGTCAACGGTGTGGATATTTATGGCGGCTTTGCGGGGTATGAAAGCGCTATCACCCAGCGTAACCTGATGATAAATCAAACCATCCTGGATGGCAATCTGCCTGACTATGGGGTAGTCAATGTTGTCAGCGCAAATGATGTTAATGAAGCAACTATTATTGATGGTTTTACAATAACGAACGGTTGGTGTGGGGGTATTTATTCCGTTAATAGCTCACTAATCATTCGGCATAACAGAATCATTGACAACGGCTACGGCATAATCTGTATAAACTGGTCATCAGTGAATGTTACAAATTGCGATATTATCAAAAACAGAGGCGGGACGAGTGTTCAGGGCGGAGGAATATATTGCGAAGATTCCAATAGCCTCATAGTAACAAACTGTATCATTAGTGAGAACGCTTCCGATGCTAACGGTGGAGGGATATGTTGCAAGAATTCTAACAGCATCATATTAATGGACTGTATCATCACCGATAATGAAGCTGGAAACTATGGCGGCGGAGTCTTTGACTACAATTCTTTATATTCGGCGATAGCAGACTGCACCTTCAGCGGGAACTCTGCACAGCATGGCGGAGGGTTGTTTAACAGTTTTTCCAGTCCAAATATAACTAACTGTATCTTCACCGGCAATAAGGCCGATTCTTATGGTGGTGGTATGTACAATTGTTATGAATCATATGTTGCAGTTGTGAATTCCATCTTTAGTGGAAACCGTGCCAACGACTATGGCGGCGGGATGGCCAACTCAGATAACAGTAACCTTAAACTTACCAACTGCACGGTTAGTGGAAACTCCACGTGGTATGGCGGCGGAATATGCAGTTGGAATGATGCGAATACGAATTTAACAAACTGCATCTTCTGGGGCAACGATGCCATTGATTTGGGCGACCAGATATATAACGATGACGCAACATGCGACATAAATGTGACGTTTTGCGATGTAAATGGAGGCTGGCCAGGTAACGAAAATATCAACGAAGACCCCTGTTTCTTTGATGTAAGCGATCTGAACGGTTTGTGGGCGGAAAATGCCTCATACGATAGTTCAACATTTCAAAGCACCCTTACCGATTATAGTGCCAACTGGGTCGTTAACGGACCGGCAGGAAAATTCGTTAATCCCGATACACCGAACCAGTACCTGCAGTTCTTTATAGTCTCCAACGATGTCAACACCATAAAGGTGTGGAGTGATGTACGTGCCATTGCACAAGAAGGTGACACATACCAAATTTACGATTATCACCTCAGTTCTGACTCAAACTGTATCGACGCCGGCGACCCCGATTTCAATCCCGACGCCAATATGACGGACATCGACGGCGAACGCCGAGTAGTAGATGGAGATGCTAACGGAACCGAAATAGTCGATATGGGTGCAGACGAATATTACCGGAGCCCGGCTGACTTCGATAGTGACGGAATTGTAAACTTCTTCGATTACGCCCTCTTTGCCAATTTCTGGCAAAAAACATCAGAAGTTTACGACCTCATCGACGACAATAATTACATCGACTACAACGACCTTGCCCGTTTCTGCGAAGACTGGCTCTGGCAGAGGGCCTGGGCAAAAGCCTTTCCCTTTAGTTACGGTCAAGGTATGGGTAAGAGTATGGGCCTGGGTATGAGCGAAGGTCTCGGCCTTGCAGAAGAGATTTTACCATCCGCATCGGCCAAAAAGCCGCAGCCCCAAGTTACCAAGGCTGATGTTGTGGATTTAATAAAGTGGCTTGAAGAACTTTGGCTTACAGATGCGGAAGTAAGAAAAATGATAAGCGAGGACGAGTGGCTGAAGTTTATGGAATCCGTAATAGAAGCGATGAAAGAGCAAATATAAAAATACAAATCAAAAACTAAAATTTCGAAGGATGCCCCCCAAATACCCTACGATTACGCTCAGGGCAAGAATTACAGGGCCTACATATTATATAATTATGGATTCCTCCTTAGCGGTTTAAGACTTTGGCCTGGGCAGGGGGAAGACGTCGGATTTTGTTCTGGCGGTTATCATAAGCTCGGCCATCTTTGCTGTTATTTTGGGATTGGCATCGGCTACGTCGTTCTGCTCGCCGATGTCTTTGTTTAGGTCGTAGAGTTGAATTTTCTGATTCGGATTTGTGCGAACTGCTTTCCATTTTCCCATCCGCACTCCCTGCCGGCCGCGTAATTCCCAGTAAAGATACTTGTGTTTTTTCTGCTTTCCCGGCTTTCCCAAAAGTGTCGGCAGTATCGAAATGCCGTCTATATCACCCGGAGCATCAACTCCTAAAGTATCGCAGCAGGTAGGCAGAAAGTCCCAGAAAGCGCAAATGTGCTCGCTTGTGCTGGCCGCCTTGATTTTTCCGGGCCAGCGAACGATAAACGGCACACGTATCCCGCCTTCATACACCGAACCCTTGAGGCCGCGAAGAGGACGGGCGCTTTCAAAAAAGGCTGAATCCGAACCCCCATTGAAAGTCGGCCCATTGTCGCTTGTAAACATAACGATTGTATTGTCTTCAAGATTCAGATCTTTCAGCAAAGACATAATTCGGCCTACGTCCCTGTCCATTCGTGTTACCATCGCCGCATAGCACGCCCTGGGATTTTGATGGGGGAAGTATCCCTTGTCGCCCGTGTATGGCGGGTCGGGCCATTTGCCCTTGTATTCAGCCAACGAATCTTCGGGCACCTGGAGGGCAACGTGAGGTATGGTAAAGGGGACATACAAAAAGAACGGTTTGCCCCTGTAAGTTTTAATAAACTTCAGGGCCTCATTCGCGATAAGGTCGTGCGAATAGTCCTGCTCTTTGCCGTCCTTGTTGCCTTCGAGCCATTGTACCTTGCCATCCCGCCAGAGGTGGTTGGGATAATACGTGTGTGCCTGACGCTGACAGATATAGCCGAAGAAATGGTCAAAACCCTGCTTGTTCGGGTCACCTGTTGTGCCGACTCGCCCAAGCCCCCATTTCCCGAAGGCCCCGGTCCTGTAGCCTGCGTCTTTTAGAATCTTGGCCACCGTGATAGTGCCTGCCTTTAGAGGCCACTGCCCGCCTGTCGTTGCCCCCAGCTTCCATCCTTCGTTGCCGCCCACCTGCTTGTTACCTCGGACCTGTGAGTGGCCGCTGTGTTTCCCCGTCATCAGCACGCAGCGCGACGGCGCACACACCGGATTGCCCGAGTAATGCTGAGTAAACTTCATACCCTGCGATGCCAGCTTATCGATATTGGGCGTTTTAATCTTCTTCTGCCCATAACAGCCCACTTCTGCATAACCGAGGTCGTCCGCTATGATATAAACAATATTTGGTTTTTTCCTGTTGGCCCCGAATCTAATCCGTTGTGTTGCGTTTGCGCATCCGGACAAAGCCATCGTCGCGGTCCCAAAGCCAACTGCTTTTAGAAAGTCACGTCTTTCCATTTATAAGCCTCCGTTAGTAGTCTTTAAATTTTCTCATCCATTCGGGCCAGCCGCCCGACCAGCCGCTTGTATCAAACTCTCGATGCCACTTTAACTTCCACAACTCCTTAAGTCCGACTTTCCGGACCGACCAATTCATAAAAAGGCAATTTATATAGCCGTTGTGTCGGTCGATACAGAAATGATGCATCTCGGCGTTATATCCGCTCCACTCACCGTTATCTGTGGGTGGTTCGATACGTACCTGGCCGATACCGTAGCATGGGCCTCCTCCCCTCCACATGCTGTCCAAAAACACCGGTATATTAGCCGGCCCTCTTGCATCAACCGTGCGCCAGTTATATTTTGTCAGACGTCCCTGAATGTCCGTAATATTGACCGGTGGATTATAAAGCCAGTTATTCATGCCATAGCTGCATTGTTCATTCCCAATACTGCCTGTTATAGCTGGTCCCATTTCGTAACTTGCATAGGGACCGCCGTACTCCGCCCCATCAGTCCGCCGCTCCTTCGCCATCGGACAGAGCAGCAGCTTTTTGCGCCTCCTCGTATCTATGTATGGCCGCAGCACCGTTATCCACTCGCCGCGGGCCCAGTTAACCCAGTACCCTTCGCTGAAAGAGCCGTCGTGGTCATCGGCATACATCATCCAGTAAAGTCCCCATTGGTGCAGGTTCGATTTGCAAATCGCCGCCCTGGCCTGGTTCCTTGCCTGCTCCAGTGCAGGTATCAATAACGCCATCAGCAGCGCAATAATGGCAATCACCACCAAAAGCTCAACTAATGTGAATCCACTTCGTTCCTGCATCTCAGCTCTCTTTTTCTCCTATCAAAGACCCTTCTAAGCCGACGTTTGTCTTTTAGAGATGCCCACTTCTACTGCTATGTATGTCTGAATTATTATAACCGAATTGCCTGGGTGAAAGCAACACGCCTGCGAAAAAGTTGTTGATTGTTGCAAACCTTACACTTATTATAAAAGCCACATACTAAAACAAATATATTTTGGAGGTTACTGATTATGGAAAACACAAAAAAACGGACGGTTGAAATGGCGTTAATTGTGCTGCTGACGGTTGCTATTTGGTCAACGGCTGCGAGTGCCGATGTAAGCTGGACGCGCAAAAGCAGCTCGACCGGCGATATGCCGGCCCCCGGCGACGGTAAGCAGCAGACCTGCTGTCTCGTCCTTGATATTGATAAGGATGGTATTGATGATTTTGTCATCGGCGAACGGACCCGAACGCCCTCGGTGGTTTGGTACAAATACAACGGCAAAGGCTGGGACAAATTCGTTATTGACAACACGAGGCTCAATCCCGAGGCGGGCGGTGATTTCTGCGACATCGACCGCGATGGCGACCTCGATATTGTCTTCGGCCAGGATTACAGCGGCAACGCCATCTGGTGGTGGGAAAATCCTTATCCGAATTTCACAAAGCCCTGGACAAGACGCTTCATCAAACACTCCGGTGCCCGCAAACATCACGACCAGGCCTTCGCAGACTTCGACGGCGATGGGGACACCGAGTTTCTCTCCTGGAACCAGGGCGCGAAAAGTCTGCTTTTGTTCGAAATTCCTGCAGACACAAAAACAATTCAAATTTGGCCGTCCACTACGATTTACTCGTGGTCATCCGGACGTGAACATGAAGGCTTCCCATCCATCCCCGTGGATATCGACCTGGATGGTAAGCTCGATATCGTTGGTGGAGGCCGATGGTTCAAGCATACCGGCGGCAACAATTACAAGGAAAATATTATCGACTCCGATATGGCGTTTACACAATGCGCTGCGGGCCAGCTAATCAAGGGAGGTCGCCCCGAGGTCGTCTTTTCGCCGGGTGACATGAACGGAGATGCGAAGTGGTACGAATGGAACGGCAAAGGATGGAAAGCTCATAAGCTGCGTTACGTTGTCCACGGCCATTCCTGCGAGATAAGAGATATTGATGTTGATGGCAACCTCGACATCTTTATTGGTGAGATGGGTAATCCCGGAGCCGGTGACAATGCCAAGATTTACATTTGGTATGGCGATGGAAAGGGAAACTTCAAGGAAACAGTTGCCTCACACGGCCAGGGTATTCACGAGGGCAAACTCGGCGACCTCAATGGCGACGGCGACCTGGACATTTTGCTGAAGCCCTACAATCACAAAACTCCTCGCGTCGATATCTTATTGAATTCCGGTAGTCCAGATAAAGCGGGATGGCGGTACCTGTTCAATGGCGAAAACCTTGCCGGCTGGGAGAACGACAGCGGCGGCAAGCCTTCCGACAAGTGGGTAGCCAAAGACCGCGCACTGGTCCGAACGCCCGGAGCCGGCATGATTTGGACCAAAGAACGATTCGACGACTTCGTACTCGACCTGGATTTCAAAACCGAGGGCAACAGCGGTATCTTCTTCCGCACCGACGACCCGCGGGACTGCGTGCAGACCGGGATTGAAATGCAGGTTTATAAGCGCGTCAATAATCCCAGCAAGTACAGTTGTGGCGCGGTCTATGACGCCCTCGCACCCAGCAAGGAAATGACCAGAGACGGACAGTGGAACCACGTTACTATTACTGCCCTGGATAATAAAATCACAATCGTACTCAACGGTGAGCAGATTATTGATATGGACCTGAACCGATGGACGCAGCCGCAGAAGAATCCCGAACCCGACGGCTCGAATAACAAGTTCCGCACGCCCCTGAAGGATTTCAAACGCGAAGGCCACATCGGTTTCCAGGACCACGGCGCCAACGTCTGGTATCGCAACATCCGTATCAAGCTGCTGCCGAAGGCTCAATATTGACATGCCGTTGGTTACATTGGCTTAGGTTTCAAACTATTGTGCCGCCTGCGATGATATTATCGCTTCTGTCGTACAGCACAAGCCTTTGCCCGTGGCACGGTGCGAACTGGGGCTCATCAAACTCGACCGTGATGGCAGTTTCGCCCACGTCAACAACTTTGCAAGGTTGAGGCTCGCCGTAAGAGCGAATCTTGCCGTACACTTTTCTATCAATAGCCGGTTCTTCAGGTATCATAGAATTGATTCGATTTGCCTTAACAGTACGGCGGCTTACTTCTTCCCTGTCGCCTAAGGCAATAGTGTTTGTCCGGGCGTCTATTTTGCCCACATAAAGCGGCTTGCCGCCGGCAAAGCCTATACCCCTTCTCTGGCCGAGTGTATAGTTGGCAATACCTTTGTGAGTACCTATCTTGTTGCCTTCCATGTCCGTTATGTCACCGTCTTGATTAGCGTCGGCGGCGGTCAAAGCCGTTCGATAGTCGCCTTGGCCGGCAAAACACAATTCCATACTTTCACCCTTTTCGGCGACGCTTAGATACAGTCCGGCTGCGATTTTGCGCACCTGTTCTTTTGTCATCTCGCCCAATGGAAGCAGCAAGTGGCGAAGCCTGTCTCGGCCGATACCGTATAGAGAATAGCTTTGGTCCTTTGTTTTGTCCTTCGCTCTGCCAAGGCAGACTTGACCGTCAATTTTGACCACTCGTGCATAGTGGCCCGTCGCCAGATGTCTTATTCCAAAACTTTCCTGCAAAAAATCCCACACTAATGAAAATTTCAAAAAAGTATTGCAGTCTATACAGGGATTGGGAGTTTGTCCTTTTGCGTATGATTGACGGAATGGCCCGATGATAAGCTGCTGGAAAACTTTGGTAACATCGAGAAAGTAATGCGGGATGTCCAGTTCCCTGCAGATAAATGCGGCACCTTCGCCACAGCAGCGGCGTCCGTTTGTATTGCATGATATGGGTATTTTCATCGTAATACCCAATACCTCCCAGCCGTCTCCCTTAAGCAGATGCGCCGTGATACTGCTGTCGACCCCTCCGCTCATCAGCACCGCTATTTGCCTCGAAGGCGCCTTTTGGGGCGACCACTCCGAAAAACTCGGCGGCCACAGCTTGATATTCCATTTCTCATCCGTCATTATTATCAAATTTCTTGAATCGTATGCAGGCCCGGCACAGAATAAGCGCTTTAATATAAAGAGTTACGGAAAATCGGGGCGACTGGACTTGAACCAGCGACCTCTTGACCCCCAGTCAAGCGCGCTACCAAACTGCGCCACGCCCCGGACAATAGAACCTATTTTAATATAAAACGGGTTCCAGAGCAAAACCTTTTTAGACAGTAAATTTTTATGATTTGACAGGACCAGGGCCTTTTTTTGTCCGATTTTAGCTGTAAAGTGGATTTGCGTACGGATACTCGCGACCGCGCACATACATTGGCGGAGGGAGCCACTTTTGATTTGCAAATTGGCTCAGATAATTGTAAAATAAAGGCCGGTATGACCTACGGCTTCGTCCGAACACCCAGAGAGAAATACAGGTATATGGTTGGGTAGTTGCGTGGTCTCAGCGGTTGTAAGCGGAGGCGAAATATGGGAACTAATAACGGCAAAAAAGCAAATCCTGGCGGCAATCGGGAAAATACCGAGGACCAGCTCAAAGAATATCAGGCGAAATTCAAGGCCCTGTTCGACAATGTCAGCAGTGGAGTCGCGATATACGAAGCGAGAAACGATGGCGAAGATTTTGTCTTTGTGGATTTTAACCCGTCTGCCGAAGAGATAGAACACATCAACAAAGAAGAATTGATAGGTAAAAGTGTCGCTGAGGTCTTTCCCGGAGTAAAAGAGTTTGGGCTTTTCGATGTTTTCCGCCGAGTGTATAAGACGGGCACACCGGAACACCTGCCCATTTCAGTATACAAGGATGAAAGAGTTGCAGGATGGCGGGAGAACTATGTGTTCAGACTGCCCTCAAAACAGGTCGTGGCGATATATGACGATGTCTCGGCGCAAAAACGCACTGAATTAGTAACTCGGATGACCAGCGAATGCTTCCGTGCCATTGCCGACTATACCTATGACTGGGAGGTTTGGGTCGGTCCGGCAGGCCGGGTCCTGTGGACAAATCCGGCTGCGGAGCGTCTTACCGGTTACAGCATAAAAGAGATTACAGCAATGTCGGATTACCCAATCCCGCTCGTTTATACCGAAGACCGTAACCGGATGGACAGAGCTTTTCGCTCGGCCCTTAAAGGCGGTACAGGCAACGATGTCCAGTTCAGGATTGAGCGCAAGAATGGCAGGATAATCTGGGTGGCAATATCCTGGCAGCCGATATACGACGAAAAAGGGAATTCCCTCGGCCACCGCGAGAGCATTCGCGACATCACCGACCGCATAAAGGCCGAGCAGGCCCTCGAAAAGGCCGAGCACGAAATGGAAAAGGAAATCCAGACCCTAAAAGCCATCCTCGATAAGCACGGCCTCAAAGAGTAAGGGCCAGCCTTGAAGCAGGTATTGCTGCGGCCGACTTATTCTATGACGTGGATGTTTTTCTTCTTGCACATCTCTTTTAATATTTTCGGCCAAACCGTGGCGCTGACTTCTCCGATATGGGCCTTCTTCAACAGCAGCATAAAAGTCCGTGACTGGCCGATACCGCCGCCGATACTTAGCGGGATCTCGTTGTTAATTATGGCCTGATGGTACGGCAGCTTCAGCATCTCAAGCTGGCCGGATAGCTCTAATTGTTTCTTGAGTGTCTCTGCGGTGACGCGAATACCCATAGAAGTCAATTCGTGCCGTCGCTTCGTTACCGGGTTCCAGACAAGGATATCGCCGTTAAGCCCGTGCATTTCTCTGCCGTCCTCGGAGGTCGTCTCAGTTACCCAGTCATCGTAGTCGGCGGCCCTCATCTCGTGCGGGTAGCCGTCCTTTAAGACCCAGCCGATGCCATAAATGAACATCGCGCCGAGCTCCTTGGCAATTTCGGTCTCGCGCTGCTTGCGCGGCAGGTCGGTGTATTTATCTAAGATATCTTCGGCGTGAATGAAAGTCAGCTCGTCGGGCAGGTCGGGGTACTTATCGGTTTTCAACTGCGGAAAAAGCTCCTGAACGTGTTTCTCGGCGCCCTTGAGGACCTTCCAGAGTTTTTGAACGACTTCTTTGAGGAACTTAAGGTTTCGCTGCTCTTTTGTGATAGCCAGCTCCCAGTCCCACTGGTCCACATAAGCGCTGTGGTCGTGGTCGAGCCAGTAGTCCTTGCGTATTGCCCGCATATCAGTGAGCAGGCCTTCGCCGGTCTCCATACCGAACTGCTTGAGTGCCATCCGTTTCCACTTCGTCGCTGCCTGGACGACCTGGGCGTCGATGGGATTCTTGTCGCGGTCGTTTGAGATGTGGAACTGGATGGGCGTGCGCGAGCCGTCGCGGTCCAGCATATCGTTGACGCCGCTCTCAACATCTACAATCAGAGGAACTGTAACGCGAATCAGATTAAGCTCCTTGCACATATTCTCTTCGATGTAGTCTTTGGCGGCGTAGGTTGCGAGCTGTGTTTCCTTTGGCGATAGCAGCGAAGTATAATCCTGCGGGAGGGTTTTCTCTAACTGGGCATAGTCACCGATGCCGGGCCCGGCCAGGTCTGCCTTCTTGTCGGCCATATCTGTTTTCTCCTAAATCTTTTGTAGACAGTATTCAAAAACGACAACTGCTTATTACTCAACTTGACAGGGTTTTAAACTGTCATGCTGAGCGCAGCGAAGCATCTGGCCTTATCATAGGATTTTGGCCGATTGCGAGCGTGAGATTCTTCGCTTCGCTCAGAATGACACTAACGTTTTTCAACAGAGTATTAGAAGCTCTGAGCAAAACGCCGAATAATAACCGAAAACGTTTGTCTTTTCCAAGATAATTTTTAGATGATGCCCAAAGACCGGTATCCAGATCGCAGCCCGGTTCTTATTTACTGTTGGTTCCGGAATGGGTTAAAACCTTCCTGTTCTACACTCCGGCCAACAGCAGGGTAAGCAAAACGGCCGGTAAGGCCAACCAAAAGGTTAGACACCGTCAGTTCAGAACGCTGCTGACATATTTTCCAATCTTTTGTATCACAGGTTGCACTTCACTACTTGAAATCCTCGGCTATGTCACTATCGCAATCGGAAAACGTTTACTCCTTGTCCTCAGCGGCAAGGTCGATAAACTGGTTGCCTCGGATGATTTGAGGCTTGTATCCCCTTTTCATTCTGTTGGCCAGCCTCCGTGTCCGCTGGCTGAAACTATGCCAGCCCATGACAAGACTGTAAACACGATCGTAATCTATGATGATATCTCCTGCTCTAAGTCCAATATCCTCATGCACAGCCGACACTTTCTCCACCTCTATACCCGACACAATCAGTTTTTTCTCCAACAGCTTGGCACTTGCCGGCCGAACTACAAGACCCAATTCTTCTATGGTCTCTCTCTCCGATACATCAGGCTCTTTGTTTAAACGCTCCTCCCATGTCCGCAGTTCTGGGAGCATCTCTTTTACTTCAGCACGGACTTTCTCGAACTCCTCGTCTGTTAGCCGTCCGTTCTTCCAGGCCCGCATTTTCCGCCCGATATCAGTTTTGTATACCCAAGCAAGATTCTCCGGCGGCATTTTCTCTACCGCGGCCCTGAACGCCGCCAGTGACTTACTTTCTGCCAGCATTTCTAACACTGTCCACCGCTTTGGTTTTGCTGGCAGCGGACCCCGAAGCCTGATCCTCAATCGCTTCGCGAATCTTTCCAGCCAGCCCTGCCACTGCTCAGCAACCCCGCTCCTGAATGCGCCCACCAACCGCGCGTCACTTTCGATCTTACCCACTAAGGCACGGAAATCATCACTCGCCTTGGCCTGGCTCATCGTATTCAGTGCACGCCTGCCCTTCTCAACAGCCGCATAAAGGCGCTTTCTCTTCTCTTTGCTGGGTGCTGTTTGGCTCTCCGTGACAATCTCTTTTAGGGCCTCGTCCACTTTGCGCCATCCATCGATCCAGTCCGCACTGACAAATTCCGCGGTAACCATACGTGCCTTGACAATCTCGTAATACTCCGGCCAGACTGGCCTCCGAGTGCGGTCAACTTCTTCCGGTTGTTTATCATAAACAGCACGCATTTCTGCCTTCATAGAAAGCAAAATCAAATGTCCCCTTTGCTCACGCAACACCTTTTCGGAAGAATAGAAACGCCGAGGCGGCCATTCGTCTCCACCCGTTACTTTGCTGACCAGCGGTGCGAACCTCGCTGCCAAATCCTCACTGAGACAAAACGGTGGAGTCGCCAACACACCCCACATGCCCAAATATACCATCGGCTTCAGCAGCCATATCCGGCCCTCAACTTCATGCAGCAGACAGTCATCAAAAAACTTCTCCTTTAGCTTGCCCTCGTCCTGAGCCGCCATACTGCTAACAGACAAAACACTGGCCAGGAGCAACGATAAATAGTTTCTGGTTACCATAACGGTTTCCCTCTTAATCTCAACGAATTGCGGCGATGCTCAGCCACAAGGTCACTGCTCAGCAGCGACAGCCCTGTCCTGTCATCTGTCAGCACGGCCGCACCATGCGTGTTTATATCACATAGTTCCTCACCTGTGAACCCATACATGCCCAATTCCAAACGCTCGCTGCTTCCCAGTTCCAGGGCGGTCCGGCTCGCAAAAACAAATACGTGCTGCACTTCGTTGGCAATGCCGCTTCGTACCGCCACGATGTGTGGAAACACTGCCTGAAGTGTCCGACCTACCGCACATATTGCCGGATGTTCCGGATGGCCAATTAGTCGGACAACCAGCACACCGTCCGGATTCAGGTGCCCATCGACCAGTTCGAAAGCTTCTTTCGTGTATAGGTGCTCCGGTGTAGTACCGCCCAGAAATGCGTCTATGATGACCGCGTCGTACCGCCGCTGGTCTCGGACAAGAAATGCCCGGCCGTCCGCCACAGTCACTTCAGCCGCTAAGTCGAAGTACTTGGTAGCTAATCGAATCACCGCCGGGTCAATCTCGACACCATGAACCTCAACTCCATACATTGCCAGCGCCCGCTCATGCAGCCCTGCACCCACGCCGATAAGCAAAGCCGTCCGGGCCCTTGGCCGAAAGTAAGGAATCAGCTCAATATAATCACGACCACGGATAAGTGTTCCCCTGACGATGCCCAGACCATGGATTGGCAGAACCGTCTGGAAGATGCCATTGCACGCCAGCGCACGCGTTCCGCGATGTTCAAGTACCTCCAGATAGCCATATAGTCCCTCGACCTCTTCCAGCACGCGCATTGCTCCGAGCGTTTGCGGTGGAGATTCAAAAGACCATCCCACTACGATACCCAATGCACCGATGACAATTACAGCGGTTGTTGCTGTCCACCGGCGGGCGCAAGCCAACGCAGTGATGCCCATGGCCAACGTCCCGACCACCAGCACCAACAGGGTCTTTGATAAACCCAGGTGCGGTATCAAAAGCAGACCCGTCAGCGCCGTTCCGAATAAGCCTCCTACGGTGCCAGCAGCCATCAGGCGTCCGACTACCGTACCGGTCCGAGCGGCCGTTCGGACCAGCAGACGAGCCAGAACAGGCTGGACCATACCCAGCAGGACAAGAGGTGCAGCCAGAATCGAAATTGCAGAACAACATGCTCCGGCAACGAGCGTCATGTCTTGGAACATCGCAGGTATGTTCCGGCCGCACACCCTGACAAAAACCAACGGAAGCGTTGCAAGCAGCAATACAACTGCCAGTGTTATCACAGAAGGATGCGAATCGGCGATTTTACCTCCAAGCCGGTAGCCGACGGCAAGTGCTCCAAGCGACGTGGCAATAACTACTGTCCAAACCTGTATCCCCATACCAAAGAGCGGCATTAGCAGCCGGGCCCCAACCAGCTCGAAGCCCATGACCGTAGTGCCGGCCCAAAATGAAGTAATCAGGAAAAAGAATTGCATCCCCCCACGCGGCTTTGCCGCCCTGTCTTCTGGGCTTGCCACTTCCGTACCTCCTGTTCAGTTTCGATCCCCAACATCTAAGCACTTGCCAACCAAACTCAGACTTGATGTTGCCTCAATTCTAACATTCGTCTCTCAGCCAGGTGACGAATTTCGCCAGGCCGTCTTCTATCTTTGTTTTGGGGTTATACCCTAATTCGCTGACAGCTTTGGTTATATCGGCGTATGTGCGCTCGACGTCTCCGGGCTGAAGCGGTACGTGTTCTTTGATTGCCTTTTTGCCGAGGGCCTTTTCGATTTCAGTGACCAGGTCATTGACCGTTATTGGGCGTGATTCGCCGAGATTATAGATATTAAAACCGGCACATTTTTGCATAGCGGCAATTGTGCCGTTGATTATATCGTCAATGTATGTAAAGTCGCGGCTCATAGTACCGTCGCCATAGACCGGTATCGGTTTTTCCTGCTCGATAAGTCCGGCGAATTTGTGGATTGCCAAATCCGGCCTTTGCCGCGGGCCGTAAACCGTGAAAAAACGCAGACACGTTACCGAAATTCCGTAAAGGTGGTGATACGTATGGCAGATAAGCTCACACGCCTTTTTAGTGGCCGCATACGGAGAGATGGGAAAGTCAACGTTATCGTCCTCGGAAAACGGGACCTTCTTATTGTTGCCATAAACGCTCGAACTTGAGCCGAAGATAAACTTACCTATCCTTTGTTCTTTCGCCGCCTCAAGTAACACGGTTGTTCCGTTTATATTGACGTCGGCGTAGAGCAGCGGCTGGGCAATTGACGGCCGAACGCCGGCCCTGGCGGCCAGATGTACGATTATGTCGACACTGTCACCGACGGCATCGTCCATTGCAGACCCATCGCGGATGTCGGCTTCGATGAGCTGGAAATTCTTGTTTTTAAGACAGCCTTCTATATTGCGGCGTTTGATTTGCGGGTCGTAAAAGTCGTCGAAATTATCAACTCCGACGACTTGCCGGCCATCGTCGAGAAGACGTTCGCATAAATGTGAGCCGATGAAACCTGCGGCGCCCGTTATCAACACTTTCATAAAGCAATCCTCACGCGCAAATAATGATGACGACTCCGATGGCCAGAAAGATTAGGGCCATAGCTCGAAGAAACACAGCCGATTGTTTTTGCCACCACTCAATTATGGGTCTGAGCTTGTTCGGCCCGAGGACGAGAACCAACATACCCGATATTAAAAAAAGAATACCAAACGCAAAAACAGGCCAGAAATGTTTGCATTCGCGCGCACCTAATAGAAACACAACTCCGAGTGCCAGTCGTATGGGGGCTGCAATGTAGAGCCGGCTGCCTTTTTTGAAGAATTCAAGTAGTCGATTCATCACGCCGGGCTTTAGTATGTACACAACCGCGATGGCGACGAAAACTATGCCTATAATTTTAATAACAAGGTCCATAACTTTTCCTTTCTTTTTCAGGGCGAATTTTAATTACGGCACAACGGGAGCTCGTCCGATACTGTAATATTCGATTCCCTGTTTCCTGACGTATGAGGGGTCATAGAGGTTTCTGCCGTCGAAGATAACAGGTTTTTTCAGTTTGCTTGTAATGACTTCGAAATCGGGGTTCCGGAACTGGAGCCAGTCTGTGAAGATAACAAGGGCGTCTGCGTTATCGAGAGCGTCGTATCCGTTTTGAAAAGTTTCGATTTTGCCGTCCAGCGCCTTAGCCGCACCGGATGCAGCTTCAGGGTCGTAGGCTTTTATCTTCATCCTGCAATCGAGAAACTTCTTTATGCAGTAAATTGCCGGCGATTCCCTGACATCGTCTGTCTTTGCCTTAAACGCCAGTCCCCAAACAGCCAATACAGTTTTGCTTTCTCGGCCGGCAAAATAATCCTTAATACGCTGTGCAAATCGCTCTTGTGCATTTATGTTTACCCGTTCTACCGACCTGGCTATGGCCATTTCAACACCGTGTTCGGAGCCCGTATGAATCAGCGCCCGAACGTCTTTCGGAAAGCAGCTTCCGCCGAATCCGACGCCGGGGAACAGAAAGGCCGGCCCAATCCGAGAGTCACTGCCGATACCTGCTCTGACCTGTTCGACATCCGCTCCGAGCTTCTCACAAAGCGCCGAGACCTCATTCATAAAAGAGATTCTCGTTGCAAGCATAGTATTGGCTGCGTATTTTGTCATTTCAGCAGAAGCAGGTTCCATAAATAATATCCGGTTGCGCTTTCTCATAAATGGGCCGTACAACCGGGCCATTATCTCCTTAACAGCCGGATTATTTGTCCCTATGATTATTCTGTCGGGATACATAAAATCCTCGACTGCGGCCCCCTCTTTCAAAAACTCGGGATTGCTCACATAATCAAAGGGTGTTTGGGTTTTGGATTTTATAATGTCCGTTACTTTCTTATATGTCCCTACCGGCACGGTGCTTTTTGTCGCGATAATTCGATAGTCGCCCAGATTTTCGCCGATGTCGGAAGCGACTGCGAGAACGGCTGATATATCGGCTGAGCCGTCCGCACCGGAAGGTGTGCCCACTGCGAGGAAGATAATGAGCGCATTGTCCACTCCGAATTTTAAATCGGTTGTGAAGTGCAATCGACCGAGCTTTTCGTTGTGTTTTATTATCTCGGTCAGAGCCGGTTCATAGAAAGGGATTACGCCGTTTTTCAGACCGGCGACTTTCTCGATGTCGTTATCCACGCATACAACATTGTTACCAGCCCCTGCCAAACACCCCGCCGTTACTAATCCGACGTAACCAACCCCAACTACACAAATCTTCATTTTAGTATCTCCTGCTGCGTACCCTGTGGCCCTGGACCCGTGCCCCTTATCTATCGTCGATGACCTCTATCATATCAGTATCTATCTCGACGCTTGCCGCCTGGCCAAGCATATCTATCCGCAAGACCAGACGTGTGCCTTTTCTTGTTTTAACTACAATACCCTGCAAGTTAGTTAATGGTCCTGCTATAACGCGGCACCGCTGCCCCGCCTTGATGTATTTATGCGGCAGGAGCGGGGCACCGGTTCTAATTGCCTGCTCAATTTGTAATAGTTCATCAAGGAGTCTCTGTTGGTCTTTGACTTCGATTATGTTCGCTACACGGTTGGTTCGCCAAAGTTCAATCCGCTCGCCCTCTTCTGCACAGAAGAACAAATATCCGGCGAATAAGGGCAGAAGCGACCGTATCGTTCGCTGTTTGTGACGGTGGACCCGCCAGCTCATTGGAAGAAAGTAACTCATATCCTTGCGAATCAAATCCTGCGCCAATGCCTTTTCGTTTCTGCTTTTCGTGTGAGCGACCCACCATACGCCGATAAAATCACGTATCGATTCTGTTTCAGGCCAGATGACAGGTGGATTATCACTTGGCTTAAGCAACTTAGCTCTCCTGTTCTAATCTGTAGAATTTAAGAGGCGTTTTTGTTACGTACTCAATTGTCGCCGCTCGTAATTCACAGTTATGCCGAATATTATGTTTTCAAATTACAATAATGGAGCGCTTAGTTCTGCGCGCTTAAATCGGTACAATTAGTTTACAGCGTTAAGAATCTTTGTCAAGTACGTCGGACATCTGGCGTTTTATCCCCCCCAATAGGCCGTAGAAGTGGATGTCCAAAAGCCGGAGAAATTGACCGGTTTACAATTTACTATTTTCGATTGACGATTGGCAGTCGCCTGTTTATTATTGAAAGGCCCTATTTTGTAATCTATGGCAAAATGGGAGCACAAGAATGATTACCGGTTTTTGTGCGTCGAACCGCGTTGGAAATTCTATGACGGGCAGTAATATGCAAAAACGGAAAGCTTCTAACCGAGTGGGCGTTTTGTTCACCTGCATTGGCAGAAGGGTCTCTTTGCTCAATGGCTTTCGACGAGCGGCCGGACATCTGAAAGTGAACGCTTCGTTCTTTGGCACGGATACCACTGAGTATAGTTCGGCCCTGCAGTTATGTGATAAGGCCTTTTTGGTTAAGCCGGTAACACATCCCGGCTATACAGGGGAGCTTCTCAATATTGTCAAAACCAACAGGGTGAAATTGCTCGTTCCTACTGTTGATTTGGACCTGAAAGTTTTGGCCGAGAACAAGGCAAAATTTGCGGCAATCGGTTGTTGTGTGCTTATCTCACCTCCAAATGTAGTCGATATTTGTCAGGACAAGAGGAAAACGTATCGTTTTTTGCGCAAAAATGGTTTTGATACTCCTGTTACTATCAGTGTAGCCTCGGCCCTTTCAAAAAAGAAACTTAATTGGCCTCGTTTTCTAAAGCCCTGGGACGGCTCCGCCAGCAGAGGAAATGCTGTCGTGAACAATCGCAAAGAGATGTTGTTCTTTGCAAAAAGGATACCAAACGCCATTTGCCAGGAGTTTATCAAAGGTACCGAGCATACCTGCGATGTATATGTTGACTTTAGTATGAAGGTCCGTTGTGTCGTGCCGAGAAAGCGCATCGAGGTAAGGGCCGGCGAGGTGAGCAAGGGACAGGTCGTAAAGCACCCGGACATTATGGGCCAGTCTGCAAGGTTGGTTGAGACGCTCGGCGCCGGGCCGGGCGTTATAACTTTGCAATTGTTCCTGACACAGGATGATAAGGTGAAATTCATTGAGATAAATCCACGATTCGGAGGCGGCGCACCTCTGGCTATCAAAGCAGGGGCAAACTTCCCAAAATGGATATTCCAGGACTTGCTTGGTAGAAAAATAAATATCCGTTTCGATGCTTTCAAAGACAACTTAATTATGCTTCGCTACGATGGCGAAGTCTGGGTGCAAAAACCGTAACGGGAACCGCAACGAAATGATATTTGATAATATAATTGGGCCGGCAAAGTCGGCAGATTGGTTTTTTCGCTTTTGGCCCGTGTTGGCCTCTTCTTTTGTCGGCTCACTGGCAGCTACCTGGCTCTGCAAAAAAGTCGCCATAAAATTCGGCATCGTTGACAGGCCTGACGACCTGGTCAAAACACACAAAGAGCCTATAGCATACCTCGGCGGTGCTGGTATGCTCATCGGCCTGACAATCGGTGTGATGGCTGGTATGGCCTCTTTGCGGAACGAAGAATTTTTCAGCCCGGCCTTGAAATGGTTACTGGGTATACTCATCGGCGGCACAATAGCCTGTTTTCTGGGACTGGCCGACGATATATTCGACATAAAGCCGATGCAAAAAATCCTCGGCCAGGCTGCCGCTGCCGTTATGTTGCTGTTGGTAGGTATCATGCCCGGATTGTGCTACATTGCCGAACGATTGCATCTGCCAATGCCACATAATATCGAGATGGTTCTGGGCGGTATTGTTGTCATATTGTTTGTAGTTGGTGCAGCGAATTCGTTAAATTTGCTTGACGGGCTCGATGGACTTTGTGCAGGCGTAACCGCGATTATTACTATTGCAATGCTGCTTCTGTCAATATACCTGGCAACGTGGGGCTACAGTGAGGTTGGTGACCCCGTTCGCATTATAATTTGTCTTGGGCTTGTGGGAGTGGTCTGCGGCTTTTTGCCTTTCAATCGGTATCCGGCCAAGATATTTATGGGCGATGCCGGCAGTATGCTCCTTGGTTTTATGGTGGCTGCACTGATGCTCTTATTTTCAGAGCGGGTGCCGCGATGGTGGATGGCTTCGATAGTCGTCTTTGGTTTGCCTATCCTCGACACTGCCGTCGCACTTGTAAGGAGATTGCTTAATCACAGGCCTTTGTTTGTTTCCGACCGAGGCCATATTTACGACCAGATGATTGACAGGGGAATACCTCTAAAACGGACGGTTACAATTTGTTATGTCCTCGCGGGCATTTACGCTGCCATAGGACTGATTATGAGCCAGATAAGAACAAGATATGCTGCAGTTGTGTATGTTCTTGTTTTCGTGGTCTCCGGCCTGGTTGTGTGGAAGAAAGGCTATCTGAAAATGGAAGGCCTGCGGGGAGCAATTCACAAGGAAGCCTAATGGGGCATCTCCTTTTTCTCGGCGATACAAAATAGTGCTGCTGATTCAAAAAATTTTGCATCGAGGTTCTGGAGGCGGGCAAACGCTTTATTTGCCGATTTCCACCATCTAATGAAATAACTTATATTGGATATTAGGCGGTGAAAGAAGCCGGAACCGTCAAAATCAATGATACTAAAACCTGCTTCGGTTAGTATTTTTTCGAGTTTCTTGCGACCAAAGTGCTCATGCCATCGTTTTTTAACGGAAATATCTCCGACCAGGCCGTCAGGATTTGATGCATACCGATATTCATATTCTTTGTGCGAATGTTTAAGACAATAATACCACTTGTGCAGTCCTGGAAACCGGAATTTGAAATTCCCCATGTCTAAAAACGAAAACACGTGCCGACCCGGTACGGTTACAATTAGTTTGCCCTGCCTCTTAAGTATTCTGTTTAACTCCTTCAGGAGCTCATTTTGCTCATAAACGTGTTCGAGTACGTCCAAAATAGTTATTGAGTCGAACGCAGCATCATCGAACGGCAGGCTGGTCGCCTCGCGTATTTTTATAATCTCCAGCTCCGGGAAAAGTCGCCGGCCCTGCTTAACAGCTTCCTCAGATACATCAACGCCGACCAATCGCCCGACCTTTTTGTCCTTCAGCTTATTTAGAAATTCTCCTTTATTACAACCAAAGTCCAGGTGCGGACCTGTCCCTGCAGGCACATATTCCCACGCAAAACCCCAGCGATTATATCGATAAGGATTGTCCGGACTAATTTTGGTATGCATACAAAACCTATTTTGTCTGTTTTTCAACTACACGCCAGATAACTGCTGACGGGACAAAACTGTATCGCTCGAGTAAAAAGTTGGGGCAGTATCCGTCAATTGGTGAGACCACATAGACAGCTCTTTCAGCCAACAATTTCTCTATAGACCGCTCATCGAATTCCGGCGAACCTTCGCTGTTAATAAGGTCTGATACAATCTTGATGTCGGCGCGCCTTCCCTTGACCTGCTGAGCATACAACAGCGGCGGCACCGTCGTGGTGTCGGCCCAGATTACGGCATTGTTTTCCGCAGAGCCGGCGACCTCATTAGCGAATCGCTCCGGACTGTCGCTGCCCGTTCGCCAGGGGCGTAGAAACCATGTGTACTCATTGCGGTAGGGGACCTTCCTCTTTGTCGCAAGCCCAAACTGCAATTTTTCCGCTGCCGCTGGAGCGATGATATAAGTCGGAATAGGCAGCAGGGCAAGGATAAAAACCAGGTAAGCCAGGACCTTGCGATTTGGCAGGCTGATAAGCAAGTTAAAACCAACACCGAACAGGATGCAGGCCAAGCAATAGAAAGGTATGAAAAAGGCATATCTATCCGGCACCGTATATCTAAAAGCGAATATAAAGAAAAGAGCTGACAATGCTATAAGGATATTTTTAAAACCGCGGCCCGTCGACACCTTCTTCAGCCCGTAGAGACCTGCAAAGAAGAATATGAGGTTCGGCGTCGGGAAATTGTATGCCAGAAGTATCAGGTTCTCTTTGATAAGCCCGGCCGACAGACCTGTATTAAAAACATTACTCTGCCACCTGTTACCGAAAAGCGCCGAAGCCATAGTTGCTCTAAAGTTACCGCTTTCAACGATGTTCTTTATGATTAGATATTCGTATGGTGCTGCACAGATGATCCACAGCACGGCCATGATTAAAAGATGCTTTAAGGTAATTTGTTTCTTAGCTAATAAAAATACCAGAAATACCAGGTAGCAAACAAAGCCGATAGAAGCAAACATGTGGGTGTCGATTGCCAGGCCGTTGAAAAGACCCAACAGATATAAAAAGACCACTCGTTTCGTTTTAACGTATTGCAGCAGCATCAGCAGTTCAGCCAACAATAGTGCCGCATACAAAGTATAGTCTTCCGCAATCACAGCGTGCCGCCAGAATGTATGTGAAAGGGCCAATGTAATAGCGGCGATGAGCGCAGGCGAATTTTTCTTGAGCCACAATCGCAGCAGCAAAAACAGATTTGCAACGGCAAAAGCCCCTGCAACCGCTGAAATCAAATTTATCCTGTATCCGAATTCACCGAGTGGTATGTATTTTACGGCGATGCCGATAATGTGATAGAGCGGATGTGCAAGGGCCAAGCCGAGGTTGCCCTCGATGTCGTTGTGCCAGATTCGGTATTGATATATTCCACTGTCCTGCCAGAGCGGCCCCGGCGCGCAGGTCGCTGTATAAAGCACAGCCGCCGCTAAAAGCACGGCAATGTAACTGACTTTGAGATTGTTAGAATTTGACGTTTTGTTACTCCGGATTTCTGATTGATTAAATGCTTACCGTCAGGTATTCGGTATCGGCATCGAACTGAATCGCCCCTTCGTAGGCGGCAGGGACTAATAAACAATCGCCTGCCCTGAATTCAACGCGACTGCTGTTCGTTCCCGTGCTTTTGCCTCTGCCGGTTAAAATGATTAGAATTTTCATTTCACCGGCGAAAAGAAGCAGCTCACAGCCCTTGGTCTCGTGCCCCTTTTCTATCTTGAAGTATTCGCAATCAACCAGCCGACCCATAGTTGTTACCGTAGGCTCATCGTCGCCCGCGTCGAAGTGGATGCTTTCAAGCGCCTCTTCGATGTGGAGCTGTCTGGCCTTTCCTGCTTCATCAACTCTGTTCCAGTCGAAAACGCGGTAGGTCGTATCAGAGGGGGTTTGAATCTCAGCTATCAATAGACCTGCTCCGATACTGTGAGCGGTTCCGGCCGGAAGAAAATAGCACTGGCCGGCCTCAACAGCTATTTCTGTTAATAGTTCCGCAACGCTGCCCTTTTTTATAGCTTCGGCAAATTTATCTTTGCTCACCCCTTTTTTTAGCCCTTTATAAATTACCGCACCCGGCTCAGCAGCTATAATATACCAGCACTCGGTTTTTGGTTCTCCCTTGCCCAATCGCCGGCAGGTCTGTTCATCCGGGTGGACCTGCACGCTCAGGATGTCCTGAGCGTCGAGGAGCTTGATTAACAGCGGAAAAGGTCGGGAGAAATTTTCATCACCTGTTATTTTTTTCGGGTAATTTTTAATTGCCGAGCTTAGAGTTTGCCCTGCAAGTTGGCCGTTTGCGATTTCGGATTTATCATTTGGCAGGTCGGCCAATTCCCAGCTTTCGCCGATTTTTTCCTCGGCCGGTATGTCCTTACCGAATTCCCGCAGCTTCTGCCCGCCCCATATACGCTGCTTGAATATCGGCCGAAATTTTAGCGGGTATGGTTTCATTGCAGATATTCTATCTTGCCGACGACTTCTTGTCCACCAGTTGGTTCGCGTTTTCGAGGTGAAATAAACCCTTTATCAGTGGTGCGATACATGCTCGCCTCTGACGAACAGAAGCGGAAAAACTATGTCACTTACGCAGCAGGGCAGCCAGACGGCGATGAACAGAAAGATAAAAACCACAACGCCCCTGAGAATGGATATGTCGCCGCCCAGAGCCATAAGGATATGGAATAACGAAGCCCAGGTGCTGAGTAAGACGTGGCCGGAATGGGGGAATTTTGTCTTCGGCCAGAAGTAGGCAATCAAAACGCCCAAAACGGCAGCAGGATTGACCATATACCAGCCCTCAATGAAACCTATATGAGGGTGGGCGTGAAGCCCTAACAAAAGCTCGCCTGCATAGGGAATCAGGCAATCACTAACAGTTGCGATGCCAATCGAGCCGACATAACCTATTATCAAAACTACAAAAAAGTTGCTTTTTCTCGTGTGCAGCTTGAACATTGAGGCCGTCACAATCGCACTTAATATCACATGAGCGGGGTGAAATATGTAGAAAAGCCTTTCGCTTGTCCCATGCTCGATATTCTTGAACAGCAGCATAAAAACGATGCCGGTCAAGGCGCCGAACAATGTAAACGGTGCATGCTTTTTCAACTCTACCGCTATATTTCTAATCTTTGTTCTTGAGGGCATTGTCAACTCCGGTTCTAAAGATTAATACTGAGCTAATTCGGGTCTGCAATTATACATAAAGTCGCGGCAGATGTAAAAGTTTTCCTTCAAGCTGTGCAAAAGCCATTGCGGATTTTGCTTGCGGTGGGTAAATTAGGGCCTCTATTTAAGAACAGCAGGCTTTTTGTTGTGAATAAAAATGATGACTATACATCAGCAGACAACGAAAAAGATTCTTTTGTTGCTGGCCTTGGCGGTTCCGGCGGCTTGTTGGGGCTGCCGGAGTACCCGTGGCCCAGCTCAGCCGCTCATCGGAATTACGAGTGTTTATAAGGTTGATAAGAAAAGCGGCTCGACTTCCACTTCGGTAAATTTCGCTTACGTAAAAGCGGTGGCCGAGAACGGCGGCGTCCCACTGGTCCTGCCGACAATCTCCGGCGAAGAGATTTTGCAGCGGTATGTGGATGAGTTGGACGGTTTGGTACTGGTAGGTGGTGCGGATATCCCGCCTTCGGCCTATGGCCAGAAGCCCCAGAAAACAGTCAAAGTGATGCCTACCCAGCGGTACAATTTTGACCGGAAGCTGATTTCATTGTGGTGGGCCCGCGGCAAACCCATCCTGGGGGTCTGCCTGGGGATGCAGTTTACAAATGTGGTTGCAGGCGGCACGCTTATCCAGGACATTCCTTCGCAAGTAGGTACGAAAGTAGTGCATCGCGGGAATAATGTGTACCATTGGGTCGAGATTGAGCAGGACAGTTTCTTAGCAACAATTCTCGGCACCGGCAGGGTATATGTTTACTCGAACCATCACCAGGCGGTCAAGGACGTGGGCAAGGGCTTGAGAATCGTCGCCCGCAGTGACGACGACGTTGTTGAGGCCCTCGAACGCACCGATGGCAGGTTTGGCTTGTTTGTCCAGTGGCATCCGGAGGCGGGCAGCGACGTCCGGCAGCGAAATGCAATCTACGGCGCGTTGGTTCGAGCGGCCGCTGCACGAAATAAGAATTCTCCATAACATAAAAAGGATGCGTAAAACGCAAATGAAGATTGTTGAAGCAGGCACAGAAGCAGAATTGGCTAAAGTACAAAAAGGCTCGGTGCTGACCATCGGAAATTTCGATGGTGTCCACATCGGCCATCAGGAGATTTTAGCTGCCGCCAAACAAACCGCAACGAAGGAGTCAGCGGAACTTATAGTAATGACTTTTGAGCCGCACCCGCTGGCTGTCTTACATCCGCACCAAAAGCCCGGCATTTTAACATCCCTCGCGTTGAAAAAGCATCTTCTTACCGAAGCTGGCGTTGATTGCCTTTACATAGTAAAGAGCACCCAACAGCTTTTAAGCCTCTCGCCTGATGATTTTGTGGAGCAGTTCATTGTCGAAAATATTCAGCCTAACATAGTGGTTGAGGGTGAGAGTTTTAACTTCGGCTCCGGCCGAGGCGGCAGTATCCGTACACTGCAGGAATTGGGACCCGGGAAGGGCTTTGAGGTTATGGTGGTCGAAGCAAAGGAGGTCAGGCTCTCAACCGGTCAAACAATCAAAGTCTCAAGCACGCTCATTCGCGAAATGCTCAAAGACGGCAGAGTGACCGACGCCGCCCTTGCACTAATCAGAGCTTATCGGCTGCTCGGCCGGCTCATTCCCGGACGGGGCAAAGGAAAACAATTAGGCTTTCCGACAACAAATATGGAACCAGACCAGCAGCTCATCCCCGCCGAGGGTGTCTATGCCGGCTTCGTGGAAATCGGCGATACCGCTGAGCAACTCTGCGAAACGCACGATAAATTGCCCGCCGCCGTGAGTATCGGCAGGTCAGAGACCCTTGGCAGCGATAATCCGCTGGCGGTAGAGGCACACATATTAGTTGATGATGTCGGCGATTTACACGGCAGGTGGCTTGCTGTGGACTTCATCCAGCGAATCCGCGAGCAAAGAAAATTCGATAGTGAAAAAGACCTCGCCGCTCAAATCGCAAAAGACTGCAAAAAGGCAAAAGAAATTTTAGGAATGAATTAATTATACGGGAATTCCTTGATAATAATTGCCGAGAGGTATAATTACTGGGTATGGGTATTAAAGATACAACTAAACAAGCCAATCAGGTATTGGTGGAGATATACAGGGGGATGTCCAGCTTATCCAAAGGCGACTTGATTTTTGATGCTTACAGGACCGGAAGAGAACTGGCCATGGCCGGATTAAGAGAATCCCACCCGGATGCTACTGAAAAACAAATCTGGCATCTTTGGGCAAAGCAGCACCTCGGAGAAAAGCTGTTTAAAGAAGTTTATGGAGAAGTGCCTGATAAATAGTCCGGAAGAACTTCCCGCCCAAATTGCTAAAGCCTGCGAAAAGGCAAAAGAAATTTTAGCCGAAGGGCCTCAATAATGGTTGTTGCAGGATAAAAATATAGACGGGAGTTTATGATGTCAAAGAAGGTATTGGTTGCAATCGCGGACGGCACTGAAGAACTGGAGGCCGTAACAATCATTGATGTCCTGAGAAGGGCCGAAGCCGACGTTACCGTTGCCTCTGTGGGCGCTCAGCAGGTTACCGCCAGCCGGGGCGTAAATCTTGTAGCCGACACTGTTATTTCAGATTGCGTTGGCAATATTTACGATTTAATTGTGCTGCCGGGCGGTATGCCGGGGGCCGAGCATTTGAGGGACAGCAGCGAGCTTACAGGAATGCTAAAAGACCAGGCCGCCTCCGGCCGGCTTTACGCTGCTATCTGTGCCTCACCGGCTGTTGTCTTAAAACCTCACAGCCTTTTGGAAAATAAAAAAGCCACCTGTTATCCTTCCTTGATTTCAGAGCTGGACAACGCCGAGCAGGCAAAAGTCGTCGTTGATGGCAACTGTATCACCAGCCAGGGCCCCGCCACAGCGTTGGAATTTTCGCTAAAATTAGTCGAACTGCTGTTCGGCAAAGAAAAATCACAAGAAGTTGCTAAAGCTATGCTGGTGTTCCCACTTTCGTGAGAATAATTTTGTTGATTATTTTAGGTGAAAATCGGCTTGACAAATGTATATAATCATTATATACTTATATTAACATGGACGATATAGAAAGAATATTGGGCTGCACCGGATTTCAGTGGGACAAGAACAATATTGAGAAGAACTGGCTAAAGCACAAAGTAAGTCCTGTCGAATGCGAGCAGATATTTTTTAATAAGGCCCTGGTCGATGAGGACCCGAAACATTCTCAACGCGAGAAAAGATACTACGTTCTTGGGCTGACAGATGACAAAAGGCTGCTTTTTGTCTCTTTCACGATTCGAGGGGACCTGATACGTGTTATCTCAGCCAGGGACATGAGTAAAAAAGAAAGGAAAATCTATGAAGAACAAACGTAAGCGCATACCTAAGTTCAAGAATGAAGACCAGGAGCGTGAATTCTGGAGCAAGCACGATTCGACGGATTATTTGGACTGGAAAACAGCTAAAAGAGTTACACTGCCTAATTTAAAGCCTTCGGTCAAGACAATTTCAATTAGACTGCCGCAGATGATGCTGGAGGAACTCAAGCTGCTTGCTAACAAAAGGGACGTACCCTATCAATCCCTCTTGAAGATGTTTTTAGCTGAGCGGATAGAAGCCGAACTCGAGCATTCAACGAGGCCCTGAGAACTGCGTATCTATTGTATGCCGGTCCGCAAACTAAAAATACATAAATAAAAAGGATTAGAATGGTAAGCAGCGACGATTTTCAAAAAGCGGTTGACTTAATTAACAAATCAGGCAGTATTTTGATAACGACACATATTCGTCCGGACGGCGATGCGTGCGGCTGTATGGCGGCGATGGGTGATGTCCTTACAGCCCTCGGTAAAAAGGTAAAGCTGCTCTTGCTCTCGCCGGTGTCCGAATGGTATGAGTTTCTCTTTCCTGAAAAGCCCCCTGTCCTCGGTGCCGACGTCAGCCTCGAACAGCTAATACAGGGCCGGTTCGCTGGCCCTGATTTGGTTATAATTGTAGATACCAACAGCTACAGCCAACTGCCTGAATTCGACAAATATCTGAAGCAGGCCGACAGGCCCATCCTCGTAATCGACCACCACGTAACCGCCGACGGACTTGGCGATGTCGAGCTTGTTGAGCAGGATGCTGCGGCCACGGCCCTGGTCGTTCTTGACTTCCTCAAATACGCCGACTGGCCCGTTACCGAAAAGATTGCTGAATCGCTCTTTGTCGCTGCGGCCACTGACACCGGCTGGTTTCAGTTCAACAATACCGACACCGCTGTCTTCAGGAGCTGTGCCGAGCTGACTGACGCCGGTGCAAATCCTGCAGAAATATATTACAATTTGTACCAGAATTTCTCGTACCCGCGGTTCAAGCTGATGACGGCGATGTTCAACACGCTTGAACTGTATCTTGACGGTCGTTTCGCGATGCAGCACATTTTGCTCTCAGATTTCGAACAGGCCGGCGCCGCACACAAAGACACGGAGAATCTAATCGACGAATGTCGGCGGATTCGCACCGTTGAGGCGTCGGCTTTATTAGTGGAATTGGAGGATGGCCGGCTCAGATGCTCCTTGAGAAGCAGGGGGGCCGTCGATGTCGGCAAAATCGCCGAGGGCTTCGGAGGCGGAGGCCACAAAATGGCTGCCGGCGCAATCGTTGATGGGCCTTTAGAAAAGGTAAAAGAACGTATTTTGGCCGAAATAACTCGGCAATTTCAACAGTTGGATAGCCGATGATTGTTATTCGGGCGGACAATAACGGGCGCGCTCGCCGTTTTTATTTGGAAGCAATACTTCGTTCAAGATGTCCCGTGCTTCTTTGCTGCTGCCGGAAATCCATTGCTCGTCCTCAACTCTGCGAATAAGTTTTCCCTGTCCCCAGCTTTGAGCGCTATCGGTTTTCGTTTTGCCGGAGATATCTATTGTTGCATTTGGGTCCGTGGTTTCCAGAAAGCCGATAAATCGCTCGGACTCATTTGGCTCGTATGCGTAAGTAAATACGTGAGCTATGACTCCGGCCGGTCTCCCATCGGCGAGTGGGCCCGAGGGCGCTTTGATAGGGGGTTTTAAATCCCTTTTTGCGACAAAAAGTTTGCCGGTATTAAGGTCGTAGAACCATGCCTTCTTAAACTCTTTAATCTTCGGGGCCGAAGGACCTGACCGCAGGCCAATGACAACTACGAGCAGGACAACTAAGGTAACGCCTGTTATTGCGATGATTATCCACGGGTCCTGCTCATTTACCCACCTCCGTAAGGCCAATAGCTTTTCAGCCACGCGCTCCCAGCGCTCTCGAATTTCATAGCGAAGCCAGTCAGGCAGCCTAAAAGACATCTGAGTACTCTCCGGCAGTTCTGCGCCGATACGAATCTCTTATACGCAGAGACAATTCCAGGTCAGGCCCTATTGGCCAATGCCTCTGAGCAATCTAACCATACGCTGAAGGTCACGGTTGCCAGCCGATGCATCTTCTGGGTCTATCCCCCAGTTTGCCAATTTGGCGGTCCGCTGGTCTTTCCACTTCCAGTATTCACCGTGAAGGTCTGCAAAGGACAGGTTGCAGCCATCGCCGTGCCTTGCTGTTATATTCCGACTATCGCTGAGGAACCACTGTGGCGGTACGGCATCTATTTGCACCACCGGGCAGAAGGAGCCCTCTATCCATCCCATCCGGCTGCTTGCGTCGATAAGAACCATCTTTCTTGCGTTTCGTGTAATCTGACCTAATGTCTTGTACGCCTTTATATTGTCGTGTTCGCAGTTGCACGTTTTTCCGTTCATCGTTCGCGAGATAGAATAGCTCCGCAGAAGGTCGCTTCCGTCGCTCTTGCAGTTATACAGGTCGGAGCTCCGCCCAACATAAGGCCACCACAGCACACCGTTTTTCAGAGCGTCTTCAGTACCGCCCACATTATTGCCTGGTATCAAGGGTCCGTCGGCCACCCAGTTGTACCCGGGGTCGTTCCACTCGGTGTCCGCTGAACAGAGATGGTCGTCATTGTCCGTAGCATACATATACCACGCTAACGTAAGCTGCCTGATGTTTGAGCTGCAGACCGTACGCTGGCCCATTTCTCTCGCCCGGTTCAGCGATGGAAGAAGCATAGACATAAGCGTGGCCATGATGGATATCGTAACAAGGAGCTCAATCAACGTAAAACCGCTCCGCCCAGTCTGCCGGACTGTATTTTTTTGCTGTTTGCTCATTTGTCTCACCCCATTTTTTCAAAGAGTGAAATGGTTATCAAACAACCTATTTTGCACATTATTTATTATACATTTTATCTCATCTTTAATCAACACAAATTTGCCTTCAGGATTGATTTGTACATTGTTTGCCCCCCGGATTTTACCCACCGCGTTGCTTATCCCCCCGCCGGCACGGCGACGCAAGATGAAATTGTCATCCTGAGCGCAGTAGGGGCGGGCCCATGTGCCTGCCCTGAGTTCTACTCACCGGACGGGCGGAGTTAATAACAAATCCTCGATCACCGCGGCCAGCTCCGTCTGTGGCATTTTATAAACCAGATAGGCATGGTTTGAAGCGGGGCCTGGGACCCATTGATTGCTTCCGTCTTTTTGGCCCACACATTTACCCTCCGAGACGGCGGTGAAATAATCCGATAGACCGCGGACGGCATACAATACCGCAATTAGGTCCCAACTTGATCTCTCGGACACCTTGTGCCCTTTAAAGAAATTTCGATAAAACGCCGGCACCGGATTATCCTTCGGTCCCTGGGCCACTAACCGAGCGCCGGTCATCACATCTTTGCCCAAACCTGTGAACATGACCTTACCGGGCCAGTCGCTGATGACCTTGTGTGCGGCCGCTCCGTCCATGCGAAAATTATATTCGCCTTCGTTTTTTGGTGAATTTGGCCATCTGCCGCCCATAGAGACCAACTCTTTGACCTTTGCCTTAACCATTTGTTTTCCGGTAAGTGGGCTGTACTGATCCGGTTTGCTGTTGAGCAGGTCGGCCATGTTTGTAAGCCAGCCCACGACCACGATAGTCACACTTTTGTTAGGCTGGGCGGCCAGAATCTTGCGATACAGGGCAACGGCATCCGGAGCGTCATCACTGACAGTTAAATCATGGGGGTAGTCGGGGACACTGTCGTGGTACCATTTTTCGGGATTGGGACCAGTTTTCGAAGAGCCAATAGGTATATCCTCGCGACCATAATAGGTATTGATTACATCGATGGCCGGTGCACACCAGCGATTTTGATTAGCGCTCATAGTCGCTATTATTTTAGCCTCGCCCCGATCGGCCATAATGTGAAGTATCGCTAATGCCCCCGCGTCATCCACATCGGTACCAATATCGGTGTCAAAAATAATTGGAGCCGCTTGCCTGGAATCCAGAGGTCGGCCACTCCTGCATCCGGTAAGTGATATCCCAACTAAGCCGGCTACAACCACTCTTGAAATTAACCACAAATACCTGGGCCGAATAGTCATAATACGATCTCCTTATTTCACATAATAAGAGTGCATCGGTTACTTTTAAAATATTAATTACATTTTGTAAAGTAATATATGCCGGCTTGGTTGAGAACACAAATAGAACCACACCAGTCAGACTTTCTTCTTTTCCAGGTCCCTTCAAGAACCACTCGAATCGGGAAAAGGGCAAGTTTTTTACAATTAAGCTCGATAGTTTTATTTGTCACGCGGATATCGAAGGGGACATTGTGATACAGGATATTATTGACGGCAATTTCCGGGCAGGCTTTGGACGTCCTGGGATTGATGACGAGAGAGCCGTCTGGTCTGGCGTTAAGGCCGAGGAATCCGTAGGTGATGATCGACGGCAAAAGTGAGCTTTCGTAAAACTCGTAATCGATGCCGAGCCCGCCGCAGGTGCCGCCGCCCTGCAGAGATGTTGCTCGTTTTTCACCTTCGTAATATTTTCGGTGTCCGTCTGCCCCATATTGGTGTACATTTTTGGTTTTTCCTTTCGGCGAATTCGTTTAACAACTCACCAATTCACAAGTCTGCTCCTAATGAAAACCCATTTTTAGACGGCTTCAAAAAAGGCCATTTCGATGGCCTTGCGGACGAAGGCAAAAGTTTGCGACAAAGCCTGCTTTGGGAGTAAGATTTGGCGAGTACACTAAGCTGGCCAAAATGAAATCTCTGTAAATCCTGTTATCCTCCGTAAGGAGTTCCAAGGATTGTCTAATCATCTTTTATGTCTTCGTGCCTTCGCGGCACAAATGCCGTTTTGAGGCCAGAAATGAGTGATTTTTTTCAAATTTTCGAATTTTTGTTTTGACAAAGATGCTCTTAGGCAATAAAATAATATAAGAATGGATTAGCGTAGATGTTTTGGGATTTTTGCAACACGACACGACACCAGCTACTG
>DUZJ01000035.1 GCA_013349615.1 Planctomycetota bacterium
ACCTGCGGTGCGATTGGCGACCGCCTGGACCTTATGAGCGAAACCAGTGTTGATGGGATTGACACGTTGGACCCTCCGCCGCTCGGTACAGTAGAGCTGCGCCAAGCAAAATCAAAGTATGGAGAGCGGTTCTTCTTTAAGGGAAACCTGGATGCCGTGAACGAGATGCTTGATGCAGATGATGCAACGTTTGAGCAGGCGGTGAAAGACAGGCTCCAAGTCGGCAAACCCGGCAGCGGTTATATCCTTTCTTCGGCCTGCAGTGTAGCACCCCATGTCAAGCCTGAGAGACTGAAAACACTCGCGGCGTTAGCAAAAAAATTTGGTAAATACCTCTAATTACGCATTACTTCGCGTTGTATTTTAACGCCGAGTTCGCAGAGATTATTTGTAAGGGCGGTTCGCGAACCGCCCCTACGTATACGTCCTTGTGGTTTTTTCCCATTCTATTCTTGTCTTCCTCAGCGGTCTCTACGGTTAATCCTTGATTACCTGTTCCTATGCTTTTCCCCGACGCCTGACCAACGACCAGACGTAATAAACCGGGATGCCGGCGAGGATGCTGCCGAGGCTGTACATCGAAGGTTTCCACCACTGCCTGAATGCGAACACGGTCATGAAGAGAATTACCACCATGAAGATTGCCGGAACAACCGGGTATCCGGGCACGCGAAACGGTCTTGCCATCTCCGGCTTGCGCCATCGAAGGACATACACTGCGGCGATAAAGAGCATCGCAAAGACCGACAAGCCCACGGAGGCGTACTGATACAGGTCCCTGAAATTCTTCATCGCGAACAGAATAATGATTGCACACACGCTCTGTGCGATCATCGCGTACACAGGGATGCCCCCCTTCGAACTGACACGCCCAGCTACAGACGGGAACAACCCATCCTTTGCCATCGCGTAGTATATCCGCGGGCCGGTGATAACAAAAGCGCTCACTGTGGCTAAGAACGTCAATCCGACCGCAACGGAGAAAATGCTGGAGGCCTTGGCGCCAAACAGTTTTTCGACCGCAAGTTGGGGGACCTGCTCTGCGTTGGCAAATCCAACGTCACCGAGAGGCACGGCATAAGCGAAAACAAGGTTAAGGGCCAGGTACAAGACGAAGACAAGCCCTGTTCCGAGCAGCAGGGAGCGCGGGAGAATTTTGCCCGGATTCTTTACCTCACCGGCCAGATAGCTGGCAGCGTTCCAGCCGCAGTAGGCGAACATAACATAGAACAACTGCGTAGCCGCGGTGCCAAGTTTGACTTCTCGTATCGCTTGTCCCTGTGCAAAGTTTGCCAGTCGTCCTTCACCAAACAGAAAGGCCATCACCACAAGGGCCACAAACAGACCGAGTTTGAGAATCGTGGTGAAATTCTGTGTCCAGGCAGACTGACGGTGACCAATAAGATTGGGCAAGGTAATCGCGACGATAATGACAGCAGCCGTAACCTGCACAAGGTGGCCCGTTTCCTTAACTAATCCGAACGGCGTCAAAAGATATAGGGCCGCAATATAGCCGGCAACCGCAAGCGGTGCCGAAAAGCCAAGAAAAAACGACGTCCAACCGCTGAGAAAGGCAGGCATCGGGCCGTATGCTTCTCGAAGGTAAACATACTCCCCGCCTGCACGGGGCAAAGCGGCCGCCAATTCCGCCACGCAAAGAGCACCACACAAGGCAAGCAATCCACCAAGAATCCAGAGTCCAAAGATTACGGTATAGTTGTTCAGTGAAACCATCATGTACCCGGGCGAGACCAGAATCCCTGTCCCGACCATGCTGGCGATTACGACGTAGGTCGCAGTCGATAGACCAAATCCTCGTCGAAGCTCTTCCTTTGACATTCACATTGTCCTTTAGCCTTTAAGAAAGATTAGCGAAAGCCAGGATATATACCCATTTATTGCGTCTATGTCTATATTATTCAATCCGGCATTGCCATACATTCGGCAATGACGGAAAAACTCTTTTTTACTGTAGAACTACCCATACACCAATTTTTTGCAGGCTTATACACGTTCAACCGGCTCAATGTCCCCTATGCAGGCCAAAAGGCAAAAGTTGTCACGGTCTAATATCAGATTACTCAATTTCCAAAACTACCACCGACCTGGAAGGCAGCGTTGCTGTTAAAATATCACCTTTTACCCCGTTAGAAATCTTCGCTTTTTGGGTGGTATTCTTACCCGCCTTGGAATTTCTAACGGGGTTTAGCTTGAAGTCATAAAAAGCGGCGGTGCTGATTGCTTCCGGGTTATCAAAAGTATTGTGCGCAGTCATAGCATCAGCGGTTAATACACAGCCGGACGCGTTTTTGCCTTCTGCTCCAGGAAATTTGCAAATAAGCTCGGCGGAGTTTTTGGGGTCCAGATTGCAGAGCGAAATATGAATTTTGCCTGATTTGTCCCTGGATGCCGAAACATTGAGTGCCGGAATTATTTCGTTTCCAAATTGATAATCACCGCACTTAAGCTCAACAGGCAGCAAGGTGGCATCATGATGGACCTTGTACATATTAAAGACATGATAAGTCGGCGTCAGAATCATTTTCTCGTCTTTAGTAAGAATCATCGCCTGCAGGACATTGACTGTCTGAGCGATATTAGCCATCTTTACCCGGTCACAGTGATTGTTAAAGATGTTGAGGGTAACTGCCGCCACAAGCGCATCGCGCAGCGAGTTCTGCTGGTAGAGAAATCCCGGATTTGTTCCCGGTTCGACCTTATGCCACGCGCCCCATTCGTCCACGAGCATTCCCACTCGTTTCTTTGGGTCGTACTTATCCATAATGGCTGAATGCCTGGCAATAAGCTCCTCGATATAGAGCGCCCTTTTGAGTTGTGCGAACCAGTCTTCTTCGTCAAACCGGGTCGCCGAACGGCTTTTCTTGCCCGAACCACAATAATAATGGGGAGCAAAACCGTTCATGTGCCTTCCTGCCTCGCGCATCAGCACCTCGGTCCAGTGGTAATTTGCACCGCTGGGTCCGCATGCTATCTTGTAAAGACGGTTGTCGGCGAAATTACGCAGGTATGTACTGTAACGACGGTAGAGGTCAGCGTAGTACTCCGGCCGCATACGGCCGCCGCAGCCCCAGTTTTCGTTGCCAACACCCCAGTACTTTACCTTCCAAGGTTTTTGGCGTCCGTTTTCGCGGCGCAGGTCGGCCATCGGACTCTTGCCGTCAAATGTTATGTACTCCACCCACTCCTGCATCTCGCAAATCTGCCCGCTGCCAACGTTGCCGCAGATGTATGGCTCACAGCCCAACTGCTCACACAGGTCAAGAAATTCGTGGGTGCCGAAATGGTTGTTTTCGGTAACTTTCCCCCAATGAGTATTGACCATACTCGGACGTTTTTCACGGGGGCCTATGCCGTCTTTCCAGTGGTACTCATCGGCGAAGCAGCCGCCCGGCCAGCGCAGCACTGGTATCTTGATTCGTCTCAGCGCCTCGACCACATCATTGCGAATGCCGCGCGTGTTCGGAATTGGGGAATCCTCACCAACCCAAAAACCGCCATAGATGCATCTACCCAAATGCTCTGAGAAGTGGCCGTAAATGTTCCTGTTGATTTTCTCCTTGCCTTCATCTGCGCGAATGACAATACGGGCGGTTCGCGAACCGCCCCTACTCCTGGCCTCACCAGCGGCAGGTATCGACATGACTGCTGCAAGCAATACTACCGATGCAAGGGCAGCACCTCTCCTGGCAGCTACCATTTTAACAAACCATTTTGCCATCTTAGTGAATTTCATCTTTCCATCCTTTCCATCCCACGCCAAAAACCATACTTCGCTGCGCTCTGTTCTTGGTGCGGGATTGCTTGTTTAGTTTTCTATTTACTTATCTACGCAGCTAAAGACATTTTTCAGAACTGTCCCTTAAATTTGTCTGCATTTTTCGCCGTGACAGGAGGGCATTCAACAGGATAGGACTTTTCGAGCTTTTCACCGTCAAGATACCTGACGGCAAGTCTAATTGCGCTGCGGCCTTCCTCCTCAGGCTGCTGGTAGCTGGTTCCCGTTACCAGCCCCTGTTTTATCGCCTCGAGCATTTCCTGGCTGCCACCCATTCCCACAACTTTAATGTCCGCACGTCCGGCTTTTTTGCACACCTGCGCTGCTGCGATGGCGAAATTGTCTCCGTGGGCGTAGATGCCGGCCAGGTTGGGAAACTTTTGCAGCAGCGTCTGCATCTCGGTTTTCACGATGTCCCGCTCACCCTTGTGGGGTATTCGTGCAACGGGTTTGATATCCGGATAGTCTCTAAGCACATCGCGCAGCGCCTGACTTCGGGCGACTTCAGGACCCGTCCCAAGATGTTGATGAAACTCGACGATTTGGCCTTTACCGCCCATCGCTTCGGCTAATATTTTTGCGGAAACTACAGCACCTGCATAGCTGTCAGTACCGGTGTAGCAGAGATATTCGCAACCGTCTCCAATTCCCCGGTTGACAATAATCACGGGAATCCCGGCCCGGTTGAGCATCTGCACGCCTCGCACCAGCGGTTCGGCTTTCATTGGCACCAGGCAAACCAGCTCTACCTGTTTGGCGACCATCTCATTTATTTGCTCGATTTGCAAGACAGGGTCTTCCCTGGCGTTAAGGATGGTCACCTCAACGCTGAGTTTCTGTGCCTCGTCCTGCGCCCCGATGCGCATGTTTTGCCAGTATGGATGGTCCAGCGTCATCAAAAAACCTATCTCGCGTTTCCGTGTATCGTCACTGCTCTTGCCGCAGCCTACCAGCATCACCCCGCACCAAAAAAGGAGCGCAGCGAGCAGCACCAAAACCCCGCACCAAAAAAGGAGCGCAGCGAAGTATGTTTTTTGGTGCGGGGCTGTCAATACCACGCGAACAACTTTCACGAACATTTTCTTTGAACTCATTATTTGCTTTCTCTCAATCTTGACGCCATAAAAAAGCCATAGAATGTTCTCTCTACAACGCTCAATAGCCAACATTAAACTATTTACCGCTGCGTCTCTTGGCGAGCACATCAACTGTCACGACGACGAGAATAATCAGGCCGGTAACAACGGTGCGGTACTCAGGACCAATACTAAACTGCGTCAATAAGTTATCGATTATACGCAGCAATAGCAAGCCGATAACCGTTGACGTGAGCCCGCCGCTGCCGCCGCCCAGAGGCGTGCCGCCTACAATCACACTGGCAATCACCACGAGCTCCTTGCCCATGTGGCTCTCGGCTCCGGCGGTTTCCGTCTTCGCCACGAAAATGGCCGCTGCAATGGCACAGGTGAAACCACACAGTACGTACGTGAGCGCTTTGATGCGGTGTGTGTTTACGCCCGCCAGCCACGCCGCTTCCTCGTTGCCACCGATGGCATATACATAGTGCCCGAAACGAGTGAACCGCAGCAGATACATTCCGACCGCGAATACCACGAGAAATATCAGAATCGGCATGGAAATCTCACAGCCACCGCCGAAAAGCCGCAATCCGGCGTCATAGACCCAGTCAAACCGTCTGCGAAGCAGAATGTCCCGGACCTGTTGGGTTTGGCCACCTCCGGTCAGTATCTGGGCGATGCCTCGAAAGATTAGCATTGTACACAAGGTCACCACAAAGGGATTCACTCCAACATAGGCGACAAGTGTGCCATTGATTGCGCCCAGGATAACGCCAACAAGCACCGTAAGCAACAGCGCCACGGGGATTGCTACTGCTGCGCCATAGGGCGAAAGCCAGTCCATGCCCATCACCAGCACCACGCTGCAGACGACAATTGTCGAGGCCACTGACAGGTCAAATCCACCGCCTATCATAACAAAGGTCATCCCGAGCGCCACCACGCCAAGGGCCGCCGCGTTGGTGAACAGGTTGTCTACGAGATTGGTCCAGGTGAAGAACGTGGAGCTTCTGAAAGAGGCGACAACACACAGAGCCACTAACAGTATCAGGATGGACGCCTGTTGGAGCTTCTGAAAAGAAAGAGCGCCTTTGGTCCTTCCGGCACCGGGTTTCTTTGCATCAGTTGTCATTCGGGATTATCCTTTCTCACACATTCGGCGAAAAGGCTGTCCTCGTCGGCCTCTGCTCCCTGCATTTCCCGCACCAGCCGGCCGTCCCGGATGACCAGGATTCGGTCGGCCAGTTTGGTAATCTCGATTAACTCGGAGGAGAGCAGGATTATCGCCCGACCCGCCCGCGCCAGGGCCATAATCAGTCTGTACATCTGCGACTTGGTGCCCACGTCGATACCCTGGGTGGGCTCGTCGAAGATAATCACCTTTGATTCCGCTGCCAGCCAGCGTCCGACAATCACTTTCTGTTGATTACCGCCGCTGAGGTTCTCAATGCCAGCGTGCGGAAAAGGCGGGTCGATTTTCATCCGTTCAATCATTAGCCTGGCCTGGCTCTTAAGACGCCGGGATGATTGAAATCCGAGCACACCGGAGAGCCGACCAAGAATACTGATGTTGAGGTTCTCGGAGACCGGTCTGCCTGTGATGCTGCCCTGCTGTTTGCGGTTCTCCGGGACCATTCCGATGCCCAGGGCACGGCATAGATAAGGAGACCGGCCAACGATGGGTTTGCCGTGGAACAGCACTGTTCCGCGAGCTTTGTCGGCTCCGAAGATGGCGCGGATGATTTCAGTACGTCCTGAGCCTACCAGGCCGGCGATGCCCAGAATCTCACCCTCACGCAGTTCGAAGGAGATGTTCTCAAACACACCAGCCCGGCTCAAGCCGTCCACTTTGAGGATGGTCTTGCCCGGCTTGTTCCTTTTTTCAGGAAAAAACTCGACCAGGTCGTGTCCAAGCATCATGCGGGTCAGAGCAGATATCTGACACTCATGTATCTGCCTGGCGCCCACCTTTCTGCCGTCGCGCAGCACAGTAACGCGGTCGGCAATCAGGGGCAGCTCTGCCAGGCGGTGTGAGATGTACACTATCGCCAACCCCCTGCTCCTGAGGTCCTTGATTACTTCGAAGAGCTTGTCGACATCTTCACTGCCCAGGGCGGCGGTGGGTTCGTCAAATACCAGCAATTTGACCTTGCGGCGCACGGCACCGGCTATCTCAACAAGGCACTGCCGGGCCTTGCTAAGCCGACCGACTTTTCTCTCGGGGTCCAGGTCGAAACCCAGGTAGTCAATGATATCACGTGCCCCGGCGTTGATAAACGCGCGGTCCAGTTTCCGTGTCCAGCGTCCCGCCTTCTCATCACCGAACATGATGTTCTCGGCCACCGTAAAATTGGGCAGCACACTCAGTTCCTGATAGATGATGGCAATGCCCATCTCACGGGCCTGGCGGGGATTGGTGATTCTGACCTGACGCCCGTCGAAGGTAACCCGGCCCTGGTAGTCGCTAAACCGGCCGGCCAGCACGTTCATCAGCGTCGATTTTCCCGCGCCGTTTTCTCCAATCAATGCATGGACCTCGCCCCCGCGGACATCGAAATCTACTTTATCGAGCACCCGCGTCCCGGAAAACTCCTTCACAATCCCCTGCATCCGTAATATCACGTTATCATTGGCAAACATGGAATACTCTATCCTTTAACTTTAGTTATAATTGCCGACCACGCCGGGTCAGGCCACCGATAATCGTGGATTTCTTTGAGTGAGGCATCGGCCAACGGGTGATTTATCGGTTGACCATATCCCAGGCCGCGACGCTCTACTCCGAATACCGTTCGGAATGCAGCAGCTTCGAATAATACAAAGTCAGGCCCGTTATACTCAGCGTAAACACGTCTGAAATCATCTCCGAATCTGAGCCGCACGCCTTCATCGTCAAGGCTCAATTCCCGCTTGGCTTTGGCCCAGAATTCCTCAGATGCTCCGCACCAGCACGGCACGCGGTCGGGCTGCTCGTGCGCGAAAGCCGTAAGCACGCGTTCTCTCGAAGTCAATCGCAATGGAACACCTCCTCCATACTCGCCCACCACTGGCCTTCGGCACGCGTCTCGAGCGGCTCCTGACACGGCTTGCAAACATCCCACCACTTCTGAGTTGTCGGGTCGTCAGTCATTTTTGCCATATCTGCGTCAAAGTCGTCGCCAATATACTCGAAGTAGCTGAAGAGGTAGCCGTCCTTATGGTAAATGGAATAGTTGCGAATATTGCATTCTGTAATCATCTTCAGCACGTCCGGCCAAACGTGTGCATGCAGTTGTTTGTACTCTTGAAACTTTTGGCGTTTGACCTTTATGACCATTCCGTACCGCTGCATAATTTGCCTCCGTATCCGTGATTTCAAATATCCTGGTCAAACTCACCCAGCTCCAACGGATAGTTTCCATACTCGCGGGCAAGCTCAATTACATAGTCGTAAGTTTTAGGGTCGACACTGTCCGGCACCGAGTGGTCCGACTGCAGGATAAAGCCGCCGCCCTTGGCGGCATTGAGCTTGGTCAGGACTTCGCGTCTGACCTTGTCGCGGTCATCTGTAGCGAGCACACGCACGTCGATATTGCCGTTAAACGCCCAGCGTTTGCCGAATTGGCGCTTCAAATCGACTACGTCCAAACCCGCCTTTGCTTCCAGGGGATTATATGCGTCGACGCCGGCTTCAATCATATCCTCAAAAAGCACGGAAGCATTACCGCAGCCGTGATAGATGGTTTTCAATCCGGCTGCATGGACAGCATCGCAAATGCGTTTCAGTTGTGGCTTATAAACCTTCCGCCAGTAATCCGGCTGAAAGAACATCCCCTTGTCATAGGCAACATCGCCCCAGATATATATTCCCGAAAGCCTGCCATTGCTTGCTGAAATCTGGCCCTGCACAATGCCGACCAGAAAATCGCCAAGCCTCTCGATAAACCTGGCCATTCGGTCAGGCGCTTCGGCGAGCTTTATCATAACGTTTTCCGTGCCCATGATGCGCCATATCATCTCATTCGGGTCGCAAACACTCCCGAAGACACAAAAATCGTCCGCGTAGGCATTTACTCGGTCAACGTAGGATGGAAGCCCAAGGTTTAGCTCGTCCGCGACCGAATTGATTTGGTCATCAATCGCCTCAAAGTACCGCCTTTCGTCCTTTGGGTCGTCAAATCCAAAGGCCTCCATCTGCTCGTAGGTCTTCGTGTCAAAGTCAATAAAACGCGGCATCGGGTAGTTGCTGCGCCGCTCGATGGTTGCTCCAAAGCCGGTCCTGATAACCGTGTGGTCTTCTGCCTGTTCCAGAACCAGGATGCCCGCGATATGCGGGTCCATATTCGGATTTATGACTATCATGTCGAGGTCCCAGTAACGATACGGGTCGAAATCGTCGCCGACGTCCAGCTCCGCCCTGGCTCTGCGTAAAAAGTTTGTCCAGAAAAACTCACCCACGGGAACCCGGTCTGCCTCACGATGTTCAAGTGCCGCTGTCACCCGTTCAGTTTTTAACCGACCGTCACTCATCTGAGCACCTAATCAAGATGAAATACTTCTTCCATAGTTGCCCACCATTGGCCTTCTTCGCGGTTTGATAGTGGTATTTGACACGGCTCGCAAAACTGCCACCATTTTTGCGTGACAGCGTCGGCGGCCATTTTGGCCATATCGGCTTTGAAGTCGTCGCCGAGGTACTCGAAGTAGCTAAACAGGTAGTAATTGCCATCGTCAATTGTGTGCAGATATATCGAGTAGTTACGGATTTTGCAATCTTTGATTGTTTTGAGGACGCCCGGCCAAACGGCTGCGTGCAGCTTCTTGTACTCGTCTAACTTCTCCTCTTTGACGCCGATTACCATTCCATACCGCTGAACCTTCTGCTGCGCACAGCCGGCGCTCGTCAACACAATCGCCGCCAATGTGATTATCAACACCAGCTTCTTCATATTACGTATCTCCTCCTAAAATGCCTAATGCCTTCTTAACTAATATCTACATTCACGTGCCGCGTCGGCAAAAATCTGTAATTTCTCCGGAGGTGTTTCAAAAAAATGGTCGGACATCGAACAGACGTATCCACCTTCATACCCCACTTTTTCAAATAACTCTAATACCTTATCGTGTATCTGCTGCTCTGTGCCCTCGGCCACCACGTTGAATTGGTCTATGCCGCCGATTAGAGCGAGTCGATTTCCTGTCTTTTCCTTAAATTCCCACGGCTGCTGGTTTCCTCCGATGCTTGGGGCGGCCAATGTTTCCGACGCATCACATCCGTTGGCCACTATCATTTCTTCAATCCCCAATGTGCCGCCGCAGGTATGGTAGGTAATCTTAAAACCTAATTCGCCAAGTGCATCGTGCAATTTCCGGTCGTATGGCAGGCAGAACTCCTCGTGAATCTTCGGCGAAATAAGAGTTGAAGATGCCGCGCCGCCACCCGTTTCGATTAGGTCAAACTTTGCACCCTTCATCCCTTCGATAAATTGCAGCTTCTTATCCAACAGAATCTTCAAAAGCGAATGTACCCAGTCCGGCTTGTCGTAATAGGCCATTATCAGTTCGCTCACGTCTTTCAGACAGCACGCGTGCTGCCAGCAGCCGGCCTGGTCGCCCCATACAAATCCGCGTAGAATACCACGGTCGCCAATTTCATCATACAGTTCTCTGACCGGCTTAGGGTCAAGCCTGGGTACAGGCATATATTTTCGAATCAGTTCGATATCCTCGTCGTTTTTAATCATGTACTCGGTAATCCAGGTCGTTTTGCGATTGCCGCCGGTCTTATATGTCAGTTTTCCTTCTGGTGTAACAATTCTGTGTGCTACAATCCGGTCGTCCGGAGCGTCGTTGATTATCTGCGCCTCGTCCTTCCATTCACTGGTGGAGACCTTGGAGAAGTCTGCCTTTGTTACCCAGAACTGGCCCATATCCGCAAAATACTGGATTTGTGCATCCATATCGAACTTTTCGAACGCCTCAATATCGCTTATCCCACCCAGGTACTTATCAAGGTGGTAGGGCTGCCATTGATGAACTGAAACGGGCAGGCGATCGGGTTTGCCGCGCTCCAGGGCACACATCATTCGTTCTTTACTCGTCATTGTCCGACTCGTAATACGATTCCTTGCTCAAGCCTCACAAGCCACGGCAGCGTTTTGGCCTTTTTCGAGTGAACCGGCAGCAGAGCCGCCTGGGATGCAGACGTTAGCCCCGTTAGAAGTAATACGACTACTTCTAACAGGGTGAGCAGACCCAAAGCAGGAAGAGACCAGACTCGCGGAGAACCGCCCTTTAAAGCGCATTCATTTCTTCTCTTTCAAGCGAATGTATCTGAAGTCGAAGTCGGCTTTTTCTTTTTGCAGACCTATACCCTGGTTTGCCCTCGTGCCAATCTTCCATGCCCTCTCTATCACAGTGCCATTCAGCCTGACCACAGCAACCCCATTCGTAATATCGAATTCCAGGTCGTTCCACACACCGGGCGGTTTACAGGAAGGAGCATACTTTTTCGTGTCGGGATAAGAATTTATATAATCCCTGACCTGGAATTGACTGCCATGAACAAATACTCCGGAATCAGCGGCGTAAGTTGCCCGAAATTGCATTCGAATGATTACATTGTCACTATGGGGTTTTTCTGAAAAGAGCACACCTCCCGAAGGCGGGCTCTTGTAGTGCAGATGAATCCCGCCGTGGACGACACTCCAATCCCTCATATTGCCCTTCCAGCCGGCCAGGTCCTTGCCGTTGTCCAGCCGAACAAAATCCCGTTCGAGCCTAAACCTCGCGGCACTTGAAGAAGTCTGCCACTCGTTGGAAAGCCTCTCCAGCAAATCGACAGGTGTGGGGCCGTCATGGACCACCAGGCGGTAACGAAGTGAGAGACTATCGCCTTTTTCCACCGTGAAAGGACCGGCAGCAGCAATACACGGATTGACCATCCAGACATAACGCGGATTGTGCCAGGTCGAAGGCGGATTGTCGGGATGGTCGAGCACTGCACAGCCGATAGTCTTGCCATTATCTAATTTAATCGTGTAATCATACCAATTTGCTGTCGGCCAGTTTAACTCAGGAACCGAATAATGAGGGTCAGGCAATAGGACTTTGCCGTCACGCGTGGCGTAATAGGATTCGCCATCGTTTCTGGCACGCACGCAAAAACCACCAAAGGCAGTGTGATTCAGTATCAAATCCACCACCGGAGTGAATTTATAATCCAGGTCAAAAACATAGACACCATCCTGCTCGCGCAGCTTTGCCGAAGTCGTTTCGGTCATCATTACTTTCTCATTTGTCACCCAGTCGTTGCGAATTTTCATTTCCGCCACTTCGGCATTTGCCCTGACAAGTTTAACTTCACGGTTGTTGATGACCCTGCCTTTGGTGGGAGCGAATTCACCCCATCCCCAGAAATCGCCACGACTGATGTTCCAGCCATACGTTGGGCCTAATGGCCCAAAGCTGGAAAAGTCTGCCTTTTCACGAAAGCCCATTGTGTGCCACGCAAGGAACACTCCCCGATGATGGTGGTGGTCACCAGGGGCTAAATCGGTCAGTCTTTCCCCGGATGGCGTGTTCAGCGGATGAAAGCAGCAAACACTATTGGCCGCCAGGTTCGTTACCTTGGGCTTTTTAGTCATGTATCGAAACACTACTCTGCCATCCGGAGCTTTGAGAATCATTCCGTGTTCATCCGGGACAAGGCTGTAGGACTTTCTGCTCTTATTCGCCGCCGGCGTTTGACAAGCGACGCCCAATACAATTAGCAGGAAGATAAACGGGCCGGCCATAGAAAACACAATTCTTGAATATCGCATAATAGTTGCTCCTTTCGTCGGGTTTCCGCTGTCACCCTTTCGGTTCAGAAGATTTCTTCATTTTTACAATCGTTTGATTTTGATGTTACGATACGACACAGGTCTTCCATGGTCTTGAAAACCGATATACCCTTTCCGAGCAAAGTCCTTCAGTGCTCGTTGGAACTTATTTCCAGTTCCGTCCGGATTCTTATTGGCTTCTGTCCACTTATTGAGGTCCATTTTGGCAATCTGCTCACCATATTGTCAGGCCCGGTAATCCAGCCGGCCAAATCCTTGCCGTTGAAAAGTGGAACAAATCCCTCTTTAACGGACTTTTTCTTGTTAAACTTGACACATCCACAACCGGCGATGATAAAAGGATAAATCGCAAGTATCATTACGATAACTAAGTTCTTAACCTTCATTGATCGTTTTCCTTATCTATACTTGCGTAATCTAATTCAAAGCGCTCCCAAACAACAAATTGTCAAACGTTTATGGGATTAGTTATGCCACGGTATCCATGAAGGATATGTGCTCTCCGGCGACAATCTAATCTTGACTCTCGGCGACGGCGTCTTTCCCCTGTAATAGAAAATATACAGACCGCCTTTACCGCAGACTATAATGTCGTTGTGACCATCCTTGTCCATATCGGCAATATTAAGTTTCATACCAACGGCGATGGCATAGTTGGGTGCCGGGTTGATATTCTTCTCAGCCGAATACCACGGCAGGTGGTTATAAGACAGAACGTGACGCTCGAACTTGCCGCCCTGGATGTCGTACCAGAAGGTAAAAAGTGGGTCGTAACAACTGGTGTCACGGCCATGATGAGCAAACAATCTCTTGCCGCTGACCAAATCCGGCTTGCCGTCACCATTGAGGTCGTCCATTGCTATTGTGTGAAACTGTCCAAAACCCGTCTCAACCCAAATTTGCTTAAAGGTCCTTTTGCCGGTACTGCTGACCGATTGCTTCATCCAGACCAGACCATACGCGTGTGCGGCCCCGATGATAATGTCATTCAGGCCGTCCTCATCAACGTCATAAACAAGAATTGGATGGGAAGCCGCCCCGGACCCTCTGGCGACAGTGAACTTATAGTCTTCGTGAAAAATCCACTTGTCCTTTGTGGGATGGCGGGGCCCTTCGTACCAGCCGACCTGGGTAACGATGTCCGTCCGTCCGTCCCCATTGATGTCACCCAGTCCGTTTCCATGCGTTTCACCCTTTGTCCCGATTACGTGTTCTACAAGCCATGGCTCCTTATCGATATGTTCGATCCACGTCATGCCCTGGCCCGGCACCAAACTCCAGTGGTTGCAGAGAATATCATCGTCGCCGTCACCATCTATATCACCATGGATGACTCCCTCCATCGATCTGGCCGAGTGAATCCTTCGCCCTCTCCACTTTATCCCTTTTCTGCCCGGGTTTTCGTACCAGAAGGCCCCTTTCATTCGCATCCAGCCTGAGCTGACGATATCCATCTTGCCGTCCCGGTTCACATCCATTGCGAACTCGCTGTTGTCGTCTGTTTCAGGGCCGTTCGTCTCAGCGCCGTCCCGGAAATCCTTATGCTTTTTCCAGTCCGGCGCTTCGTACCAGTTGCGACCGGCAGCAATATCGAGGTCACCATCATTATCAACATCCAGCACCGACGCACATTCGCTGAATGGCCCGAACCAGTAACTGTGGTTCGCCGGGTCATGCACCGGCCCGTCAATCTTAACGGGGACGAAGATAGGCTCAGCCCCCTGTAATGTGCCGATAGTTACAGCCAAAAATGCAATCAATATACAAAAACAATTCAGATTTTTCATCGTTACTCTCCTTAAGAAAATTGTTCCAGCTTTATAAAGACCAACCTGAACGATACGGTTCCTTAACATATCTATTTGCGTCACTGTCATTCGTAAACTTCGTACTCTCTGGGTCCCAGCTCAGCTTCCTGCCACTGCGGATGGCAATATTGCCCCGCAATAGCGGCCCCGACTAATGTCCCATTGTCCGAACTCACTATCCAAAAGAAGCGATTGTTTTTATTTCTGTCATAGGCCAAGAATTCTACATTGGCAGGAATTGCTTAACATATTCCCGGCTTTGAATCAGTGACTTTTTTCGTATTTCGAGAGAGCCTTCATAAGCCCGGTCCTCAACCTCGACACAAGCACAGCCATCGTAACCGATATCAGATAAAGCTGAAAAGAATGTACCCCAATCAACGTCTCCCAAACCCGGCAGCTTTGGGCTGTGAAATGAAAGCGGAGTCGCGAGAATACCAACGTCATTGAGTTTATCGCGCATCACCCTGGCATCTTTAATGTGTACATGGAATATACGGTCCTTAAACTCATATATCGGTTTGATGTAATCCATAAACTGCCAGACAAGATGGGATGGGTCATAATTCAAGCCGAAATTTACTGATGGTATCTCTTCGAACATTCTTCGCCATATAGCCGGCGACGAAGCTAAGTTCTTGCCGCCGGGCCATTCGTCATTGCTGAAAAGCATCGGACAGTTTTCAATACCGATTTTTACATTTTTCCCCTCGGCGTATTTTACAATCGGCGGCCAGACCTCCTTGAATTTTGCAAAATTGCCCTCCACATTCCTCTCGTGGTCTCTGCCGATAAACGTATTCATATTTTCCAGCCCCAATTTATTGGCGCCGTCTATCACCTTCTTTATATGTTCGATGTAATAGTCCGTTTTCTTTTTGTCGGCTTCAAGGGGATTCGGGTAGTACCCCAAGCCGGAAATACAGACACTTTTTTCTTTCAAAAAACTTTGAATACTTTTGATTTTCTCTTCAGACAGCTCCGTAACATCAATATGAGTAACGCCGGCATAACGCCTCTCTGCCTTTCCCGGCGGCCAGCACATAATCTCGACACATGAGTATCCCGTCTCTGACGCAAAAGTAATTACTTCCTCGAACGTCTGGTCTGCCAATATCGCACTTAAAAAACCAAGTTTAACCATATTCTCAACTCCTTTTATCCTACTTTAACCCAGGCTCTTTTCCTGTTACTGTTCATAACTGCTTCACATAAAGCAATCTCGCGAAGCCCGTCTTTGAATGTCGGGAAGGAAGCAGGGCCCGACCTGTCACCGGATATGTGTGCATATACTTCCTTAAACAACTGCTTGAAAGTGTCCGGGAATCCTTCATTATGGCCGCCGGGATAGTCGATTAGTGTTCTTGTCTCCGGATAAACCAGCGATGGATCTCTCATCATAACCTCATTATTGCCGTCGCGCCTGCCGATCCATATCTGGTTCGGCTTCTCCGACTCCCACGCAATTGATTGCTTCGAACCGTCCATCTCAAAATAGAGCCTGTTCTTCCTCCCAGCCGCGACCTGATTGACCGTCATAACACCGCGGCCGTCATTTTCAAATCTAAACAGTACCGTCGCATAGTCCTCGGTATTGATAGGCATATCTTCATAGTCTTCCGGCTGCAGCACTTTGCCCGCGTAGGTCTCGACGGGCTTTAACGGCTTCTTTCTTATCTTGTGAAATGTCGCAAAATCCGCGCAGACCTCCTTAATTCTAAGGCCGGTGACATACTCGATAAGGTCCATCCAGTGAGAGCCAATATCGGCAACGGCACGAGACTCACCGGACCGTTCCGGTTCCAACCGCCAGTTATAATCGATTTGGTAAAAAAGCCAATCCTGTAAATATGACCCTTGCACGGCGAAAATGTTACCTACATCGCCCTTTTCGACCATCGTCCGAACCTGCCTCATCAGAGGATAGTAGCGAATATTGAAGTTGACCGCGTTTACAAGACCTTTCTTGTCTGCCAGCTCGACAAGCTCTTCAGCCTCAGCTACGCTAATCGCAAGAGGCTTTTCACAGATGACATGTTTGCCGGCCTCAAGTGTCTCTTTGGCCATCTCGTAGTGCAAATAGTTCGGCGAACAGATATGGACGGACTGAATGTCCCCCTTCTTCAGGAGTTGCTTATAATCACCATAATATTCTTCAATGCCAAGCGCTTCAGCTTTGGCCCTGGCGACCTCATCGGAGCACTCAGCCAAAGCAGCAACATCGACACTTCCCAAACGCCGCAGCGCCTCAATATGAGCAGGCCCGATGAAGCCTGTACCTATAACTCCGACCTTTATTTTCCCCATCTCAATGTCCCCTCGCTTCGAGAGTAATGCTTTCGATTGTCCCTGGATTTTTAACACTACATTTTATTTACCGGAATTGCCATTCTCTACAGTTCAACTCCTGTAGGCAAATTTGAAATCAATTCGTTATTGGCGTTTAGCATGACACCTTCTTCAATGACCAAAGCAGCATTTGCACCGTCCGTAACAGCCCCTCTAAGATTATGAACTTTCTTGACATCACCAATCTTAGCTACTGTTAAACCTGCCTCCAGAAGACTTTCATATAAGTCATCATTAGGAACAACTTTGGCCAAAACAACCGTATCGACTTTTACCATTGACCTCACGAAGTTACTATTGACAATAACCACCGTTCCATCCTTCTTGATTTCCAGGATGGAAGCGTTCGCAATGACAGTGACCGGATGAACGTATGTTTTACTTTTCAGGCCTTCGCCATTGCCGGATGCAAACCGTTTCATCATCACGTCCCGATGACAGGGTTCCATCCATTCTGCAAAGTCTTTGTTTTCGGTCACAATCGTGACTTTTTTCCCGGCGGTACCAAGTTTCTCGGCTGCGTCGGCGGCGCCGAAGTGATCGCCCCATATCAGCACGTTCTCGCCGCATTCTACCGGCTCCGCTTTGTCTTCGGGATAATATTCACACTTCTTATTCTTACATCGCAGGACATCTTCAAACGTAACAACTAACGACAGTTCGATTCCCGGAATTTCAGGTTTGGCAACCTTACCGCCGCAGGCACAAAGTACAACATCGAAATCTTTGAGGTCTTTGGCTGTCGGCTCAGTACGATATTTGATTTCGACACCCAGCTTTTTCATCCGGCATCTGAGCCAGTCGGCATGCCAGCGCATCTTGTTTTTACCGGGCACCGTGCAGCAGTAAAGCATAGCCCCGCCCAGCTCGCCTGTACTTTCAAATATCGTGGCTTTGTGACCGCGAAGCGCCGAGATACGGGCTGCCTCCATTCCCGCAGGACCACCTCCGATTATCGCCACTTTGCAGGATTTTTTAGCAGGCTGTAAATGTATGAATCGCTCATCTCCAATCGCAGGGTTAATGGCACAGCGCATGTCACGCTTTATCATCAAAGATTCCTGCCAGCAGCCGACAAGGCAGGAGATACACCGTCTGATATCCTCTTTTTTGCCTGTTTTTGCCTTGTTTGCCCAGTACGGATCGGCGATTAACTGTCGACTCATACCTACCATATCTGTTTTTCCCTCGGCTAATATCTTCTCGCAGTACTCCGGATTTCGTAACGAATGGCTGGTGATAACCGGGATTTTTACGTGTTTTTTGATTTCTTCTGCCGTATAGGTGTTCCATCCTTCGGGGTAATACATCGGGTCCATTACGGTTCCGGGCGATTCAAATATCCCCGCACTGATGTCAACGTAGGCCAAACCCATTTCTTCCATAAGCTCAGCCACCTTAACGCTTTCATCGAGTCTTCGTCCTCCCTCGATCCATTCATCGCCGGAATAGCGAATACCGAGAGGGAAATCCCTTCCGCATTTCATTTGTATTCGATTAACTATCTCCATCGTGAAACGCATCCTGTTGATAAAACTGCCGCCAAAGCGGTCATTTCGTTTATTCACAAAGGGGCTCATAAATTGTGCAATCAAGTAACCGTGAGCTCCGTGAAGTTCCACCGCGTCAAAGCCCGCCTGCTTGACCCGCCAGGCAGCCTCACCAAATTTCTCAATCAAATCGTATATCTCCTCAACCGTCATGGCCCGAATCGTCTTGCCCTGGGCAATGCTCTCGGCATAAATGACTTCATGGCCGGCAGAGCCGGGGACATCCAATACGTGGTCACTGGCGGACATCAAATTTTTGCGAGGCCAGGCAGCTTGTCGCCCGGGATGTTGTATTTGAACAGCACACTTTGCTCCGTAACGATGCATCGCTTCGGCAAGATGGGAAAGTCCCGGAATTAACGGGTCTTCATCAGCAGCCACACAAGTTACAGTCGGTCTTCCCGTCGCCTTATCAGGCGTTGTAGCACCAACAATGAGAAAACCGCAGCCACCCTTAGCAATTTGTTCATGATAGGTGATTACCCTCTGATTTACAGAGCCATCGGCATTGGCAGAACTTATATCTGTCGGGACCATTGCTATCCTGTTGGGAATGACGATATCGCCGATTTGGATTGGAGTGAACAGGTTTGGATAGTGTTTATTCCTCATAGCATATAACTCCTTGTTTCGTCAATTAGTTCGTTTTGCCTTCTCTTTTATAACATTCTTCCATAATGGTTTCCGTTCTTGTAGCGCCAAATCGTGTGCAGCCGGCTTCCCGGACCTTTTCAGCCATATCAAGGTCTCGTACTCCACCGGCGGCCTTGACCTGAACTTTTTCAGAAACTGTTTTCCGCATAAGCTGCAAATCTTCTAACGTCGCTCCGCCACTGCCGAAACCGGTCGAGGTCTTCACAAAATCAGCCCCCGCTTCCTCGGCAAGCGCTGCCGCAATCTGTTTAAGTTCGTCTGTAAGATAGCAGTTTTCCAAAATGACCTTGACCAAAACATCCTTACGATGGGCGGCATCTACCACAGCTTTGATGTCATTTTTAACATAATCAAAGTCGCCGCTTTTGAGCTTGCCGATGTTGATAACCATATCCAGTTCGACCACGCCGTCCTTTATGGCTTGTTCAGCCTCAAAAACTTTTGTTTCCGTCTTATTATATCCGTGCGGAAAGCCCAGGACAGTGGTTGCCTTGACACCGGAGCCTTTGAGTAGTTGTTTCACTAAAGCTAAAACAGAAGGGCTGCAACATACGGTGGCTACTTTGTACTTCCTGGCAATTTCACAGCCTTTGCGAATATCTTCTTCCGTCAACTCAGGACGTAACAAAGAATGGTCAATCATCTTCGCAATATCCGCGCATTTGTAATTCATAGAGTTTCCTCCGTAACTAAGATTGCCTTTATCGTTCTCAACATCAGCTATATCTTTCAAGCACTCTTGCCCGTTCGCAAGGCGTCAGCCGAGCAGCGGGGACTAACCTTTTTTGCGCGTCGACAATCATACACTTTTTGGTCCTGGAAGTCAAACGAAGTGTCTCCGGCCCTCGATAGTTGCCTCTGCCCCCACTATTAAGACCATATTCGCACCCTAAGGAGCAGAAATAGTCATAAAGAGGCCGTGGTTGGCCGCCATGGTTAATTGTAACTTGGTTTCGATTTATGGCTGGCTGCGCGGTTCTACACCAAGCAGGTGCCGCACGAAGAAATCCATACGTTGCCGGCTGACATAAGGTGTTTCACCTACACCATGACCACGCCCCGGCACTATCAGCAGTTCGAAATCCTTGTCTGCTTTTATGAGCGCATCGACGACCTGCATAGTTGAGGCCGGGTCCACGTTCTTATCGAGTTCCCCGACGGTAAGCAGCAGTTTACCCTGTAGTTTGTGAGCTTGTGTTACGTTAGATTGTTCTTCGTAATGCGGCCCAATAGGCCAGCCCATCCAGAGTTCGTTCCACCAGATTTTGTCCATTCGGTTATCGTGGCAGCCGCAGTCGGTAACTGCAACCTTATAGAAATCACCATGAGCCAATAGGGCACGCAGCGCGCTTTGTCCACCCGCTGAACCGCCATAAATACCGACCCGTGCAAGATCCATGCAGGGACACTTCGCTGCAGCAGCCTTCATCCATAGAATACGGTCGTCAAAGCCAGAGTCGCCAAGGTTTTTCCAGCAAACATCATGAAATGCCTTTGAACGGTGCGAGGTACCCATGCCATCAATCTGCACAACAACAAAGCCAAGTTCAGCGATAGCGTGCTGGCGGGTTTGCAGACCGAATGATTTCGGAACGAACGCACCTTGTGGACCGGCATAAATCTGCTCGATTACCGGGTATTCGCGATTCGGGTCGAAATTGCTCGGACGGATGACAATTCCATAAATGTCCGTTTTACCGTCCCGGCCCTTTGCAACAAATCGTTCCGGTGGGCGCCAGCCGGTTTTCAGTAACGCAGACCAGTCGGCCCGTTCCAATTCGCAAATAAGTCTGCCATCGTTGGCATCGCGTAACTCAGTTATGGGCGGCTCATCGACCCGGGACCATCGGTCCAGGAAAAATCGGCGGTCCGGCGAAAACTCGATTCTATGTGTGCCGTTCCCTTCGGTCAGCACTACGAGACCTGAGCCATCCAGGCTCACGCGACAGAAATGCACGTAGTAAGGGTCCTGCTCTTCTCGGATACCGCCGGCCCGAAACCAGATTTGTCGTTTGTCCTCATCTACACGCTCGACACCTCGTACGACCCACTCGCCTTGAGTAATTTGGTTTTTTACGCGGCCCGTTTCCGAATCATAAAGGTAGAGGTGGTTCCAGCCGTCGCGTTCAGACATCCAGATAATTTCGTTCGTGTCGTCGAGATGATGGCTGAACTGCTTGAATGCGTAATCGATAAACGTCTTGCTCTGTTCATTGATGATGTCACGCGATTCGCCGGTCGTCGCGTCCACGCTTACGATGCGGAGTACCTGGTGACCGCGCTGGTTGTAGAGGAAGCTAAACCGGCTTGAGTCCGGCACCCAGCGAATCTTTGAAATGCTCCAGGGATTCGAGAAAAGTTCGTCCGAAATGGGAATTTCGCGCTCACGGACAACATTGAACAATTTGGGCTTACGAATGGCAATGGAGTCACCTGGTTTGGCATAAGAGAGCGTATGAAGTTTCGGCTGCAACTGCTCCTTGGGCGACGACTCGATGAGATGGATTTTTCTGTCATCGCCTTTTCGGGTACGCAGTGTGACCAGCTTTTTGGAATCCGGCGACCAGTAAGGGCGTGGCGAATATGCGTCTTCTGCCGTGCCATCGCTGCTCAGTGCAATCTCATCGCCGTTTTCAAGCTTTCGCACATAAAGATTGTAATCTTTTATAAACGCAAGCCACTTGCCATCGGGCGATTCTCCTTGCGGTTTTACTGTCTTGGATTTTTTTTTGATAGTAGCTTTGTCAACACTATTAGCATCTATGGCAGCACTTCCAGCTTCTTCAGTGGCGACAAATACAGCTAAGGTCTTTCCGCCTTTGTCCGTTACCAGCCAGAAATGTCCAACAAAAGTGTGCTGCTGATGCTGCTTGCCGGCGCCGATTGTAGTATAGTGACGTCGCTGCTTCTCATAGTCCAGCCAATAGACCTCAACATCGCCCGCAGTGCGGTTGATGAAGGTAATCGAAGTCTCATCACCGGACCGAATACTCGGACGCAGCTCAACGTGTGGCCGAAGAAAAGAGGTTGTCCGTTCGTCTTTTGGAACCTCCCGGACTTCATAGCTGCGCAAACTGCATTTCCACTGTTTGCCGCCACTTCTGAACTGTAGCTCTCCTATGGAGTCCTTACGGACTGCCCCGGACTCACTGAACTTCAGTTTGTCGATTGGTAGTCGGTCGGCCTGTATTTCTTTCCCGGCCGCTTGGGCAAGCGCCGTGGCAAGGCGCTCGTGGTCAAACGCCGGTTCGCGTGTGCCGGTTTCTGCATTCACAAGTATAAACTCGCGTGCCTTACCAGCCAGGTCGTTGCGATACCAAAACTGGGTATTTCCCGCAAGCCAGTGGGGCTCGACCTGTTGCTTGAACACTTTATTGGCCGTGAGCTTGCGGAGATTAAATGCACGCTCATAGTCGGAACGGGCGCCTTGGGCGACGGCGTTATGAGCGGTAAACAGCGAAGCTGTGAGTACGGCAGCCTGGATAACAGTCTTCAGTTGAAAGGAAACTTTCATAGCTTGTATCCTCCTTTTACTGTTGATATTGAAGCCGAGACATCGAGCATTTAGTCAATTTCATTATAACAATGTTAGAGCACTCTTGCAAGAATACAGCGTCGGCCTAAAAGATTAACCGCCGAGAACGCCGAGAGCGCAGAGAATAAATTAGATATAAAATTCAAAACTCAAAACTATAGATTAAACTCGGCGGTCTCTGTGAGCTCGGCGGTAAAAATTAATTTCAACTTTGGCCAAAGCCGGATTTCTTAGTTGCCTTTGAGCATAAACTCTTGACTATATGCAGGAATTAAGATAAATGACATTGTAGCTGTGTTCGAGTCTAAGTATTAGCCCCGGTGTCTGCGGGAAAACAATTGGAAAGGGCACTAAAATGGCAGATAAATTAGCAATCGACGGAGGTCCAAAGTCCGTAACCAACGAATTGGTCGGCTGGCCGAATTTCGATAAAAAAACCATCAAGGCTGTAAAAGATGTCCTCAAGTCCGGCAAAGTTAATTACTGGACTGGTCCGAAGGGAATGGAATTCGAGAAGAAATTTGCAGCCTGGCAGGGCAGCAAATATGCCATCAGCGCATCAAGCGGCACCGCAGCCCTGCACATTGCGCTGAGCGCCCTGGGAATCGGCCCCGGCGATGAAGTTATCGTGCCCAGTTACACCTTTATTGCCAGCAGCTTCTCAATCGTCCAGGCCGGGGCAATACCACGTTTTGCCGATGTTAATATCAATGACCATTGTATCAGCATCGAATCAGCAGAGAAGCTCGTCAACAAACGGACAAAGGCGATAATGCCGGTACACCTGTACGGCAATGTCTGCGATATGGATAAGGTGCTTGCATTTGCAAAAAGGCACAATCTTTTCGTCATCGAGGACAATGCCGAGGCCGCCGGCGCGCTCTACAAGGGAAGAAAAACCGGCACTATCGGTCACATCGCAGCTTGCAGCTTCTGCCAAAACAAGATATTTACAACCGGCGGCGAGGGTGGGATGGTAACCACCGACAATGAAGAGCTCGCCTGGCAGGCACGGAGCTTTCGTGACCACGGCTACGACGTCAAGCAGCGCCTGGGCCTGCTGGAGCTGGAACAGAAACTGCCCTACATCCATAACATGGTCGGATGGAACTATCGCATGACCGAAATGCAGTCGGCCATCGGTCTTGCCGAGCTCGAACGGATTGACACGTGGAATCTGCCGAGGCGCAGACGCAACGCTCATATCATAATCGATTCAATAAAAGATTTGCCCAGGGTCATTTTCGCCCCGGTCGATACAGAGGAGCGACGGAACGGCTGGTACGTTTTGGCATTTTCTCTGGATATTGAGAATATGAACTGTGACATAAATCAATTTGTTACTGCGGGCAGTGCGGAGGGCGCTCCCTGTTGGAGGGTCTTCTGGCCCCAGTGCCACACCGAGCGGGCATACCAGGAACATAATTCTTTCGGCAAAAGCGGTTTTCCATTCAAGTCTAAAGAGTACACAAATCCAGGGAGTGTCGATTACAATAAAGTTAACGTGCCCAACGCTATCTGGCACCAGAGCCATACGTTTACCTGTTTCGCATTTCCAACATACACAGAAGAAGATTGCACGCAGATAGGCAGCGCGCTGGCCAAGGTTATAAAGGCCTATTCAAAGTAGGGGCGGCCCCGTATGGCCGCCCTATCACTGATAATGAAAACGACACATCAGGGCGACATCATAACAAATCAGGGCAACCACGCGGGGTTGCCCCTACATTGGGGGATATTGGGGATTGGTTCAAGACGATGACCAAAACAGACTGTTAAGGAAATAAGGATTGTTATTATGTCCACAAATATCAGATGGGGTGTGATTGGGTCAGGCGGAATTGCCCGAAGAAGAACGATTCCGGAAGGTATTTTGAAAGCTAATAATGCCGAATTATCTGTGGTATTTGACATCAACGCGCAGGTAAACGCTGAGGTGGCCAAAGACTTTGACGCCGAACAGGCAGCGAGTATCGAGGCACTCCTGGATACGGATGTCGAGGCGGTTTACATTGCCACTCCGGCCCATCTTCACGGCGACCAGCTTCGGGCCTGCGCCAGGGCCGGAAAGCACGTCCTTTGCGAGAAACCTCTGGGTATGACAGTGGCCGAGACGCAAGAAATGATTAACGTTTGCAAAAAGATGGGCATAAAGCTTGGCTGTGCATTTATGATGCGTTTCGTGGCCCAGCACGCCGAAGCGCTCAGGCTCATACGTGAGGGTAAGCTCGGCATACCAACCTACGCCCGGGCCCAGCTTTCCTGCTGGTATCCGCCCATCGAAGGCGCCTGGCGTCAGGACCCCGCCACTGGCGGCGGCGGGGCGCTGATTGATATGGGAGGCCACTGCATCGACCTGCTGGAAATGTTCTTTGGAAAAGTCGCAAGACTAAGTTGTTTTATCAACAACACAGTCCACGATTATAAATCGGAAGACAGCGCGGCAGCATTACTGTTTTTTGAAAATGGAGCGCTGGGAACCGTTGACACCTTTTTCTGTATCCCCGACAACAGCAGCAAGAACGCGCTCGAGCTTTACGGTTCAAAGGGCTCGATATTAGCTAAGGGAACCATTGGCCAGGCACCTGCCGGCGAGATGGCGGCGCTTCTGGAAAAAGACGGCAAGGACTACGATGCACAGCAGGCACGCCACGTTAGAAATTCTACAATCCGCAAAATCACACGAAAAGCCGGATTTTCTAACGGGGCACGCCCCGAAGGTCAAGGGACGATTATTGCTCCTGAGCCGGTAAATACTTATCAGGCTGAGATACAAGAGTTCAGCCAGGCGATTATAGATGACCGTGAGCCGCTTATCGGCGGCGAGTTGGGTTTGCGCAATCAAAAGGTGCTGGCTGCCTGCTATGAGTCCGCCAGGTCCGGCAAGGTAATTGAGGTCGGCTGAGGCTTCTTGAGCAATGGGTACCCTTGTGGCACGGCCATCTTGGCCGTGTTTTCACGGGCTGGAAGCCCGTGCCACCAAATGCTGGCGGCCGTACGTTTGTGTGCAGAGTTCTTGAGTAACCCTGATATGGATTTCACTGACACCATTACTAAGAATACCCTGCGAGCCATCCGTTTTGACAAGCCCGAACACATACCGGTTGATTTCTGGACGAATCCGGCTTGCTGGCACCACTACCCACCGGAAGCTTTGCTTGAGCTAATGGCTGAACACCGCATTTTGTTTCCTGACTTTGGTCCGGAATATAAGCCGCCCGAATTAGCTCCCTGGGAACGCGCCGGTCAGCCCTATACAGATGCCTGGGGCTGCGTCTGGGAAACTACCGATGACGGCATCACAGGTGCGGTAACCGGCCATCCTCTCTCAGAATGGTACGCTCTGGAAGGTTTTACACCGCCCGACCCCGCCAAGACGAACGGCATGGCTGAAATCGATTGGTCTGTAGTTGAGGACAAAATCCTCAAGGCCAGAGAAGAGGGAAAGCACATTGCCGGCAGTCTGGAGCATGGCCACGCGTTCCTGAGGCTCAGTTATCTGCGCGGATACGAAAGGCTCCTGTTTGATATGGCAGATAAAGACCAGAGGCTCTGGCAATTGATTGATATGGTCGAGACCTTCAGCATGGGGATTGTTCAGCGTTACGTTGACCTCGGCGTTGCGATGATGCGCTATCCTGAAGACCTGGGGATGCAACTCGGCCCAATGCTTTCGCCTGAACATTTCAGGACATATATCAAACCCATTTATGAACACTTGACGGCACCGGCACGCAAGGCGCACCGCCTCGTCCACATGCACTCTGACGGCGATATCCGTGACCTTGCGGACGACCTTGTCGTTAGCGGATTGGATGCTCTCAACCTTCAGGACCTTGTTAATGGCATTGACTGGATAGCCGCCAACCTTAAGGGACGAGTCTGTATCGACCTCGATATAGACCGACAGTCTATCACCCGGTTCGGCAGTCCCCGGCAGATTGATAACCTAATCCGGGAAGAGGTTGAAAAGCTCGGCAGCCCTGAAGGTGGCCTTATGATGATATACGGTCTGTACCCAGGCGTTCCTCTTGATAATGTAAAGGCTATTATGGACGCAATGGAGCGATATGCCGCTTTCTATACTTAACGATTTGTTTTATTATAATTTAAGTCTGCTCACAAAGAAATTCATAGTACGGGCGGTTCGCGAACCGCCCGTACCGGGAAAGGAAACAGAATATGAAAAAGCTTGGCGCAGCGATTATTGGTTGTGGCTGGGTAGCTCAAGAGTATGTAAAGGCTTTTCAGAAAGATGAACGCTCCGAGGTGCGAACGCTGGTTAGCCGAAATCGCGCAAACGCAGAACGGTACCGAGAACGCTACAACTTACAGTGTACCATCGAAACCGACGCCTCTAAGATGCTTGAGCAAAAAGATGTGGATATCGTAGTCGTATGCACGCCGCACAATGTACACACGGAGTATGTGGTCGCTGCTGCGGAGGCTGGCAGGCATGTTATCATCGAAAAGCCGGCAGCGTTGACTCCGGAAGATGTCCACAAACAACGGGAAGCGGTCAGAAAGAACAACGTCAAAACGGTCGTTGGCTTCGTGCTGCACTGGAACCCCTTGCTGATGACCATTGACCGCCTGATTGAGCAGGGCGTATTTGGAGACATCTTTATGGTGGAGGTCGATTACCTGCACCGGATATGGATGAAGCCGGAGGAGAAATGGTTTGGCAGTCGCCGGCAGAGCGGAACAGCGCTTTTGACCGCCGGCTGTCATGCGATAGATGCACTGCGATGGTTTGCACGCACCGAGGTCGAGCAAGTCTCTGCCTATCAGCTAAAAACCGAAAATCCCATACAATACCCGGGGACGATCTCCATTAACGTAAAATTCAAGGATGGAAAGGTCGGACGCAGTACCACGAGCTTCGATGTAAAAATGCCGTACCGGTTCAACATCGGAATCTACGGAACTGAGGGTACACTTCGTAATGATGAGCTCTTTGCACCAAAACTCTTTCCGGGGCAGAACAATTTTTTGAAGATTCCCTGCGTCCTTCCGGACAGCGGTGACGTCGCCCATCATCCCTTCGAAGGCGAAGTCTCGCATTTTCTTGATTGTATTATTGAGGACAGGCAACCGTTTCCGGATCTGGAAGATGCGGCCAAAACCCAAGCCGTGTGCTTTGCTGCCGACCTTTCCGCCGAATCCGGCAGGCCCGTGGCGAACAGCGAATTCGAAAATCTGTTATAAATTGTTCTACGGAAAGCTATTGATTTGTTATTTTCTTTCGATATTCGGCTATGTAGTATTGATAATGTTTTGTGGCCTTTATTTATGTCGGCCCAGAAATCCTACGCCGCCCATTTCGCAGTCCGTTATCATTTCCGCTCATCGCATTGATAGTTTGAGTATTTCAGTGTAAATACCCTCCTTGCCAAAGTACAATCTCCAGGTTTTAGTTCGACCCAGCCGGCAGGCCCCGTTAGAAATTCTACAATGCGCAAAATCACACAAAAAAGGAATATTTCTAACGGGGCAGGTCTGTAACTGGGCTTGTAGTAAGAAATGGCCCGGCATTGCCATACAAGTGGCAATGACGGCTTTCCACGGGGCCGTTTTGCTTCCGTCATTCTTATCACTGCCCCTGGATTATTCAACCGGGGTGATGGTCAGAGAAACAACAGCGCGGGTCACCGGGCCTTTCAGATTGATGCCCAATCGGGTCGGTTGTTTGCGGGCGCTGACGTCCTCCTGGATTATTTCAGGTTGGATTTCGAACTCAGCACCAGTAACCCGTATCTGGACCCGGAGGGCCTCCTTCTGTTCCCAGACCATCAGGCACGAAGAAGGAAGTTGCTTCCATTGGCTGAAGGTAACAAGGGCTGTGCCAAAATCACAAGGTCGGGAGAAAGCAACTTCGTCAGTTACCCTTAAAGAGCCGGAGCCAAGGCGGGAATAGACAAATTTACGTTCGAGCTTTTTGAGTTCGGGTACGTCATAGGCGGAAGAAATATCCAGAACCAGTGTGTCGCTATTATCAGTAAAAGTTTCCTGAACTACGCGACCGTGGGACTGTCTGCCGGTTCGCTGCAATTTACCGGCGACAATGGGAACGGGATGTCCGAAGGAATTCAGAACGTTGCTTTCGTAACGGCGGCTGCTGAATGTACGGGCGGTATAGATTTCACCTCCGGGGTCCAGCAGCAGGGGCTTATCTCCCAGTACAACGATGAAGGAGCCGACGTCGTTATGGTTGTGGTGTTCCTGGTTATGTCCGCCCTTGAGGGCAACGGCCAGACGTGAGGACGAATTCGCACCAGGCCGGGAGATTAGGACACCACCCTGGGGAAACCACGACCGGATGCTTAAGCCTTTGGCGGCACTTTGAGCCGGAGAAGCGAGGGAGGCGGAATTGGCGAAAGAATACATCATGCTTTGATATAGTGAGCCTTGAGGAGAAGCAGGGTCAATTTGTTCCCAGGAGCGCAAACCCATACCTAATCGCCGGCTGACAAAATACATCAGACCCGAGCTGGGCCGGGCCCTGATGGAGCAATCAGCGAAGGCAGGATAAACACCGTTGATGATTTCGATATTCGAGCCGAAAGCAGCAGCCTGTTTTGCCTTGTTGTTTTTGAGAAAGTCCACCTTGCCGTTGGTGGCCTGATATATCATTTCGCTGAGCATAACATAGTAGCCGAAGCCGTAGTTCCAATAGCCAAGACCTTCGGAGCAGTAGCCATCATCGGTAAAGCCTTTAAGGAAATTCTTCGAATAGTCCTCTGCAGCCGCGACAAAGAAGGCACGGCTGTGAGGTGAATCAAGCACTGCTAATGCCGAACCGGTCACGCCGGCAAGGCAGACAGCATTCCAGTTGTTAGTCGTGGTCATCCACCAGTTTTTCTTGCGCTTGCCTGACACCATATCCCGGTAGGGCTCAAAGACACGCCGGTCCAGGTTGTTACGAATGAGCCGGCGAGTTTTGGGACTTAATTTGTCGGACAGCAGGTAATCGGCGGTAGCCAGCGACCAGGCAAGCATAGAAGAGCCAAGGTCGATATCGATACTCTTTCCATTAAAGTTGGTGAGATTGCGGTCGTGAGCCGGCATGACCCAGGTCCGCTCGGAGCAGAGTACCTGGACAATCTCTTCAAACGCTGGTGTAAAACGCCCTTTACTTTCCAGACATTCGGCCAAGGCAAGTGTACGAACTCTTCCACGGCGACGACCGCTGACCCTCTGCCAGCGCGTACGGTTGCCCGTGCGGGAAAAGTCCAGATACAAATCATCCGGCTGCTCTGGAATGGGTTCTTGCAGAAGCTTTTCTGCTTCGGAGACGATCCTTTTGAATGAATCATTCTGGGCCAGTTTCCGCCAGGCGTTCCGGTCGGTGATGCGTGAGCCGAAACCTGCCGGCTTTTCCGGCAGCAGAGCAGCAATGTTCTCGATACGCTTTGGGTTAATTTCGTTGGACGCTGCAACTACCATAGTTCGGGCAAAAAGTATGCATCCGCCTGTGAAGAACACAGTTATCAACCGTACCAACAACCGCCATTTCACTTCTTGTTTCATAAAGTTCTTCCTTTCTGTTTCCATACATTAACCTCGTGCACCTGACGGGATTGTACCATAACTAAAAAGTCCGGGCAAGCTTTAGATGAGTTTATAGGTACATCATAAGGAACTCAGCAGCAAGGCCGAATTAGTAACTGTCTTGTTTCAAAGGTGTTATATCATTTGCGCGAAAGCACGACTCAAACCTTCAACTTTCAGATCGACAGTTCGTTTCCACACTTTAAAACACCTTTGACAACCGGCAGCCTTTCATGAATAGGATGGGGCTTGCCCCACCATTCTTTCTTATAAAAACCGCGACGTCTTTTGTCGCCTCCGTATCGTTTAGCCCCGCCACCACGTGGCGGGGTTCTTAAGGAGCTCTTCGGCCCGGGGTGCCCACGCAAGGTCCGCTTATGTTTAGCCCCCAAATTTATTTGGGGGTCAGAGCGAAGGATTCGATATTTAGCCCGCAGTTTCACTGCGGGTTCCTCTTTCGTCATTCTCCCTTCACTTCATCATTCGAAATTCCTTGTTCGATATTGGATATTCCTTTTTCTTTGTATGTTTACCCCCGCCTGCCGCGCCGTAGCTAACGCGAAGCCGGGTCCAAACTCTTGCCTTTCTCCTAAGGAGTCCTTAGGACAACGAATTACGTACTTTCGTCCCTCCCGGCTGCGCCGGAAGTTTGTTTGGACTGGTTTTTTATGTTAACAATTTCTTTAGCCAGGATGCTTGCTGCGCCGAGGGCAAACATCGCAAAGACGATCAGCATTGGGCCGAAGAGGAAAACAACGGCAACACCGATGGTACAACCGACTAAGGGCCATAGCACAATATCGCGGAGTTTGCTTTTTCTTGTGCCTGGCAGCAATTCAAATATTGCAAGCCCTGATGTAAAGCCGGTGCCGGTTACTACAGGGGCCGACAGCCAACAAAGGGCTTTTGCAAACAAAGGGCCTGACTTAAGTACCGGAATGGCAACTGCCATCCAGCCCACATAAAAAATACCGGCAAAAGCGACAGAGATTATGACCCTAACGAACAAACCAAATAAGCATTTAAGATTCATAATACACGCTTGTTTCTAATCGGCCGTCTCGGCCTCATCTGGCTTTATACTAACCACTATCAACTTTCGACTCGCCAAACGTGCACCTCTGTTGCAAATCGCAGGCTCAGGTCAATCTATGAACCATTTATAAACGGAAAGTGGGTCCCAGTACACGAATCGGATTGCCACCACCATTAACACCATGGACAGGCAAGCGCACACTGCCAGCCTTATGCCACGGGGCCGCTTAAGAAGACACCGAAGTAGGCCCCATCCCAGGGCGAATACCGCCAAGACCACGAATATCGGTCGTCCAATAAATATCAGAAAAAATACAAAGAAGCGGACATACAAAACGACCATGTTGATTGAATCCGGGTCATCAATCGATGGACGCGGCCACCTACCCAGGGATAATCCTGCAATCACCCATGTTACGTAAAGTGCGGCAGGCAACAACACGGGATATACCAGAATGCAGCGTCGTATCCATTTTTCGATAGTCCCTGATTTCATCGGTTCTCCTTCTGCTCCCTAACAATCTCAATAATTCTAAATTCTAAATCCCCCCGCCTCTGGGCGGCGTCACATTTCGAACCACTGATTTTATTCTACCGTTATCCTAATATATTGTATAGCGTTATTGGTACGGATTTGTTATGATAAGAGCAACGGGAACTTGTTAGTCAGAAGAGATAAGTCTGTGTTTCCCGCTTTATACAGACTGTATAATCATTTTTCGCAGGAGAAAAAAGGAAGACCAGTATGGTAAATGAAAATGCTGACACAAGACCGATGGCAGTGGGTGGCTGGATGCTGACACTTCTGGTTCTTGCTATACCCTTCGTGAATCTCGTTATGTATCTTGTCTGGGCATTGAGTGGTACGGGCAATGTCAACCGCCGAAACTTCTGCAGGGCCTCCATCTACTGGTTCTTGATTATCTTGGGCTTCTACCTCTCATTTCTAATCTTAGTGGCAGTCGCCGGCGTCGCCACATCATCGCTATGATTGATAGAGCAGGTGTCTGTATCGGCGAACCACCGTCAGCAATCGCCGGACCGGGTAGTATGTGCAAAATTTATCTCGCACACGCGGGAAAATCCTGCCGTTATGTTTACCCCCGCCACCTGTGGTGAGCAAAGCCTGCGGTGAGCGCAGTCGAACCGTCGAATGGGTCGAACCACTGATTATATGCTGCCATTACAAAAAAGTACCACCTGAGGGTGCAGGCAGACACCTTTAATTCCCCCAAAAGAAGCCAAAAGGCAAAGAAAAAAAACGGATTTTAAAAAATCCCCTTGTCGCTGGCAACGATAAAAATACTCCCTCGTCTTTAGATGATTGCCCCCCACCACAGTGGTGGATAAATAAGGACAAAAAGTATGAAATGTCTAATTCGCCGAGAGCGAACCTGCGGCATCAAGCAAGGAATTTCAAAAGGTTAATACGCATAAGAGCTTGCAACACAACGAATATTTCATAAAATTCTTTCATGCATGGCAAATATAATCCTGATATCCATCATCGTCGTTCCGTTCGTTTGTCCGGGCATGATTATTCGCAGCGCGGCTTGTATTTCGTAACGATATGCGTACAAGACCGAATGTGTATGTTCGGGAATATAGTGAACGAACAGATGCGATTGAATAACGCCGGCTTGATGATAAAAACATGGTGGCAGAAAGTGGGCAGCAAATTCCCCCCGGTTCAAACAGGTGAATATGTTGTTATGCCGAACCATTTTCACGGAATCATAAACATCGTAGGGGCGGCCCCGTGTGGCCGCCCTATCCGTGATAATAACAACAACGCATCAGGGCAACCGCTTAGTGTTGCCCCTGCATTGGGGGACATTTTGAATTGGTTCAAGACGATGACAACCAATAAATACATTTGCCGTGTAAAACAAAACGGCTGGCCACCATTTCCCGGGAGATTGTGGCAGCGTAATTATTACGAACATATCATCCGTAATGAAAAAGATTTAAATCATATCCGTCACTATATTGCCGAAAATCCCATCAATTGGCAAACAGACGAAGAAAACCCAAATGTAACGGCCAACAATCCGTAGGGGCGGCCCCGTGTGGCCGCCCTATCCGTGATAATAACAACAACGCATCAGGGCAACCGCATAGTGTTGCCCCTGCATTGGGGGACATTTTGAATTGGTTCAAGACGATGACAACCAATAAATACATTTGCCGTG
>DUZJ01000036.1 GCA_013349615.1 Planctomycetota bacterium
CGCCTGCAAAACACAAATAAAGTTATGACAGGTGATGCCCGCACAGGACGTGTCCGGACGATTCTTACCGAATGTGACGAAGCGTGGATTGACGTCAGCAACAGCTTGAAATGGCTGGATGACGACAGATTCTTTACGTGGTTGAGCGAGCGTGACGGCTGGCGGCATTTATATCTGGTTTCACGGACCGGCAGGGAGATAAAACTTCTTACGCCGGGCCAATTCGACGTAATAAGCGTTCAAAGCATCGATGAAGAAGGAGGCTGGGTTTACTATATTGCTTCACCGGACAATCCGACACAACGCTATCTATTCCGGTCTCCACTTGACGGCAGCGGTAAGGTCGAGCAGGTGGGTCCTGCCGACCAGAAGGGAACACATAAATACCAGATGTCACCGGATTCAAAATGGGCCTTTCACACTTACTCGTCCTTCGATACACCACCTATAATTACACTGGTCAGTCTGCCGGAGCATAAGACCAAAAAGGTGCTGGCAGAGAACGCGGAGCTGCGCTCGGAGTTGAGCAAACTTAAGAAAAAAGCAACGGAATTCTTCCGTATCGATATCGGCGACGGCGTGCTGCTGGACGCCTGGTGTATGAAGCCGCCTGATTTTAATCATAAAAAGCAATATCCATTATTCTTCTACGTGTATGGAGAACCAGCCGACCAAACTGTCCTGGACAAATGGGGAGGCGAAAAGTACCTCTGGCACCTCATGCTCGCCCAGCAAGGGTATCTGGTAATGAGTGTGGACAACCGCGGCACTCCGGCTCCACGTTCTCGAGCGTGGCGGAAATGTATCTACCGCCGGATTGGTATTCTTGCCTCCGCCGACCAGGCCGCCGCGACGCGGGCCATCATTAAAAGCCGCTCCTATGTTGACCCGGCCGGAATAGGTATTTGGGGCTGGAGCGGCGGCGGCTCTATGAGTCTTAACGCAATCTTCAGATATCCCGAATTGTATCACACAGCGATGGCAGTCGTGTTTATAAGTAACCAGCGATTTTACGACACGATTTACCAGGAGCGATACATGGGCCTGCCGGATGATAATGAAGATGGTTACAAGAACGGTTCCCCCATAACGTTCGCACATCAATTAAAGGGTAATCTGCTTCTTGTACACGGGACCGGTGACGATAACTGTCATTATCAGAGTTGCGAGGCGCTGGTCAATGAGCTGATTAAGCATAACAAACATTTTACCATGATGTCGTATCCGAACCGCACCCACAGCATAAAAGAAGGCGAAAATACAAAGCGACACCTCTATGAGTTACTCACCAGATATTTGAAGGAAAACCTGCCTCCCGGCCCCAGGCGGCGAAGATATGTACATTAGAATATAGTGATTCATCAGGTGCCTTGCCTTTGATACTTAAAAGCGAAGTCAGGAGATACGGAGCACATACAATGAAAAACGGATATTGGCAAAAGATACTGAGAGTGGACTTGACCAACCACAAATCGACAGTGGGGCCGATAGCGGAAAAGGACCTGAGGGATTTTATCGGTGGCGCCGGCCTGGGCGCTGAGATTTTGCGGAGAGAGCTGCCCGAGAAAATAGAACCTTATGGGCTCCAGAACCTTCTTGTCTTTGCGACAGGCCCATTCCAAGGGCCTGCGGTACCTGGTGGGGCAAAGTTCAGCATCGTTGGCATATCCCCCCTTACCGGGACATTCGCGGATACCGCGGCCGGGGCGTCATGGGGGCCGTCATTGAAGGACGCGGGATATGACGTGCTTATTCTGGAAGGAGTATCTGAAAATCCTGTCTACATTCAGATTGTGGATGATGATGTCCATATCAAAGATGCCTCCGACCTGTGGGGCAGGGATACCTTTGAAACGATTGATGCAATTCACGAACAGACGCATGATAACAAACTCAGTATTGCAGCTATCGGTCCCGCCGGTGAAAAGAAGGTTGCGATTGCGTGTATCGCCGTGGACAAACACAGTTTTGCCGGACGCTGCGGCCTCGGTGCAATCATGGGGGCGAAAAAAATCAAGGCCGTCGCCGTGCGAGGCACAAAGAAGGTGGAGGTGCATAATCCCAAGGCCACACGCCAGCTGACCAAAAAGTATCAAAAACAAATTCACGAAGCGGTCGTGAAAAATGAGTTCAGGACACATGGAACGCCGGGTCTTTGTGAAACTGCGGAAGGTCTGGGCGATATGCCGATTAAATACTGGGAGCAGGACGTATGGCCCGAAGGTGCCAAAAAACTTGGTGCCCCGAATTACACCGAGGCATTAAACGCCAGGCCTCTGCCTTGCAAATACTGCCCGATTGGATGTCATCGCAAGATTACGATTACCGAGCCTGAAGAATACAGGTATGAAGGGATAGGGCCGGAGTATGAAACGCTCGGATTGATGGGTACAAATCTGCTGATTGATGACCCAAAGGTTGTTGCTATCGGCAACGATATTGCCAACCGGCTGGGGCTCGACACGATAAGTACCGGAGCTATGATAGGCTTTGCTATGGAGTGCTTTGAAAAGGGATGGATTACAACTAATGATACCGGCGGCTCGGAGTTGAAGTGGGGTGACCCAAAAGCATTCCTTACTCTGGTTGAGCAGATTGGACGCAGGGAAGGTTTCGGTGCGGTCTTTGCCGAAGGGACATTAGAGGCGGCCAGGAATATCCATCCGGACTCCGTGGCGGAGGTCGTGCATTGCAAAGGTCTGGATTTGCCTGCGCACGACCCACGGGCCTGTATTTCGCTGGCGCCTACCTACGCTACCGGAACACGGGGTGCCTGTCATTTCCGTGGTCCTTCTGAGGACGTCGAAATGGGTGGCTTTTTCATCCCTGAGGTCGACATAAAAGAGGGAACGGTTAAGTTTTTTGAAAGAGAGAACCAGAGTAAGGTTGCCGTAAAATGCCAGGACCTTGGAGTGTTGGCCAATTCGCTGGTGCTTTGCATGTTTATGATAGACGGCGGTGACTGGTCTATGACCGATGTTGCCGAGATGTTTAACGCAATTACCGGATGGGATTATTCTGTCGATGACTTGATGCTTGCCGGCCGGCGTGGTTTCACGGTGCAGAGGCTTAACAATATTCGGGATGGTTTCAATAAGGCCACGGACATCCTTCCTAAAAAAATGTTCCAGGTGGCCAGGGAAGGCTTCCGTGCCGGCAGGAAGATTCCCTTTGGAGACTTGATGGAAGACTACTATGACTTGCGTGGCTGGGATGAAAATGGGGCGCCGACAAAGGAAACGATGAAACGGCTGAATTTGGCGCTAAAAAACACCGGTAATACCAAGTCAAGTTAATTATTGCACCCCATTGTCATTCCCGCGAAGCTCGCCCCTACCTGATGGGGGGGCGGGAATCCAGTTTGTCGAAACATGCAGTGAGAATAATACCCTAACTGCCATTACACTAAGCGCACTTACTAAGTTGACTTGGTATTAGGCGCGGGGCGGCACAGAGCCAAAATCCCCTTTGTCAAGCAAGCCGGAAAGGATTCAATTTGGAAGTGTTGCTAATATTTCTTTAAGTTGTTGTTTATGTTCGTCGGTGGGTGGCAATAAGGGTTTTCTGGGAACACCAAAAGCTCTGCCAAGAATCTCCAGGCCCGCTTTAGTCAACTGGACATATTGCCCGGTCGTTTCAAACAGTGTGAACAGTGGCAGCAATCTGAAATATAATTCCTTGGCTTTTTCAAAATCTTTCTTGACCGCGCCAAGTTCGTATAGTTCAACGCATAATCGGGGAATCATATTTGCCGGTGGTGCGACCCAGCCAACCGCTCCCATGATGAACATTTCCAGTGACAGATTATCGCAGCCGCAGAAAATCCTCATCTTATCACCGCAGAGCCTTTGTATCGCAGCCGCACGGGTCATATCACCCGAACTTTCCTTGACATGTGAAATTCTTTCAAACTCAGCTAAGCGGGCAATCAGTTCCGGCTGCATATCCACTCCCGATGTGCCCGGATTATTATATATGATAATTTCGATGTCGCTGTTTTCTGCAATGGTTTTGTAATGGCCGAATATTTCCTCGTCGTTTGGATGACAGTAATAAGGCGCCACTATCATCACGCCGTCGGCACCGCCGTTTGCAGCGTGCCGGGTGTACATGACCGTCTCTTTGGTGGAAACCGACGCCGTACCGACAACCACCGGCGCCTTGCCGGCTACTTCGTCAATAACAATTTCAGCTATCGTTTTGCGTTCCGCTTCAGACAAGGCGGCAAACTCACCCGTGCTGCCGTTAGGAATGAGACCGTGGATCTTTCCTTTATCGACAAGAAACCTAACATGCTTTCTCAAGGCTGTCTCGTCTATCCTTTCGTCCCTGGTGAAGGGCGTGCAAAGAACGGCATAAACACCTTCAAATTTCTTGCTCATATAGCCGGGCCTACTTCCACTTGCATTTACGTTTTGCCAGACGGTGGTTGCCGTGGCAATCGGTGCAATATTTCTTCTCGCCGGTGTCGGCGAATAGTGGTTTGTGCTGCTCGGCGTCCATCTTGTCCCTTGGGTGACAGCCCATGCAAAACGAATTTATCTTTGGCCGAGGATACATAATATCGGGCGCTGTACCGTTCTCGCCCCACGCCCAGGATTCGTCGGCAATGTGGGCATCACAATCACCGTGGCAGTGCGAGCAGCTAATATCCGCCCGTGCATGGATAACGGTAAGCTCCTCTGTCATGTAGCTCATATGGCAAACGAAGCAGCGACTGTTATCGGCTACGAGCCCGGTCGGCGGGACAAACTCCTCTTCCTCATCAAGCAGCAGCAGGGGCTCATCACCCGTTATGGGTTCGGCGCTGGTCTTGGTTTCTGTATTTGTATCCGGCTTTTGTTTAGCCTCCATTCGCTCACAGCCTGTTCCGAAAACGGCGATTGCCGCCAGAACAAGCATCAAGAAACAGTATTTCATACTTTCTGCCCTGGCCCACCCAGCGGTATGGCGGGCGGTATTAATTAAATGGCGAGGCAGGCCCGCCCAGCGGTATGGCGGGCAGGCACTGCTGTTCACTCTCAACGCGAATACTTAATTGGCTGGACGTTATCGATTAGACGTATTCCCAGTCCTTAAGCCACTGATAGTGTCGTGGTAATTTAGCCCACGTTTCATTGGCGGCATTTTCCAGCTCCGCCCTTTCTTTCAAGTCGAGTTTGCGGCGTTCCGTCACCGCCTTGACCACGTTATCGACCTGCTGAATGCTGTTCAGACCGGGGATAGGTATCACCGTGTTGCTTTGCAAAATATACCTGATGGCCAGACGCGCACGGCGGTCGTTCTCTACGCGCGTGCCGGTGAACAGCGAGGCAGCCGCGAATGGCTTAATCCCGAAAGAGCCTACGTCACATTTCTTCAGAGCGGGGAACAAACTGTCTGTCTGGGCCCTCTTACTCATCGTGGTGAAGGGAAAGCAGACAACCTCAATTTGAGGAAAGTATTCAACCATAAACTTTATCCAGCGCCGGTCGTGTGACGAAAATCCGACAAAACGGGCTTTGCCCTGTTTTTTGGCTTTCTCAAGGGCCTCAACCATCTCGCAGGATGTATTGAATGTGTGTCTGCCGCCCGGCTCGTAACAGGTGACACGCCACAAGTCGGTGTATTCCTCTTTCGAGTCTTTCAGCACTACGTCCAGGCTTTCCAGCGGCTTCTTGGCCGTCCGGTAATCCGGATTGCGCGTCTCTCGGCCGCAGTACGACAGGGACAGGTACATTTTGTCACGCCGACCCTTCAGGGCCTTGGCATCTCTTATCACCTCGCCACGGGTGCACGCATCGATATAGTTGATACCTGCGTCAATGCACCGGCTGACTATTTCGGTCCGTTGTTCCACGTTGCTCCTGGAGTGCCCACCTAAACAGGCAACCGAGACCATAGCGTTCGTCTTGCCCTGCCGACGGTACTCCATATTCGGATTGTAACTAAGAATCTTGGACGTATCGATTGTCGTACGACTGGCGGCCTGTGTGCTTTGGCCGGCCATTGCGCCCAGGCCCACAGCAACACTCGCTGCAACTGCTGCACCATCACGCATAAACTGCCGCCGGGTCACTTCTTTATTACCCATCATTCATCTCCTTTCGTTATCGTTCAGGCCTTGGCCAGGCAAGCGACCAGGGTGGTTCACCAATAGGTCAGGCCTGTATCTTTGTCTATATCTTCGGCATTACCGTGAAGATTTGGTTAATGGACGATTACTCTTCAACAAAAAAATGGCCTTTACTTCGTCCTCCGAAAGTGGACGGTCGTAGATACGAACGTCATCGATGAGGCCCTTGAATCGCCGGCCTATCGTGACGTCGAGTTCGGCACCGGTCTCAATCGGCCAGAGGTCCAAAAGGCCGATGTCGTGGATTTCCGCTAACCTACCGTCCTTATAAAGCCTGACATCATCATGCAGATTCGGAAGCTCGGCCTCTACTACAACCACCGCCACATGATGCCACTGGTCGTCATGGATAGCATCATTAATGTAATAGTATCCGCCATTGGGCGTCACACCTAAACGGCCCCTTATGAAGCAGTATCTCCACATTTTACCGAAATCCTCTGCGCCCCAGGATATAACTTCCCCTCTGGATGAGGTTGTCTTAAGCCAGGCCGTAACCGTTCGAGGTCGTGTGCCGGTGATGCCTTTATATCCGGCTATTTCTATGATATTATCTGCACCGTCCAGCTTCAGGGCCTTGCCTATCCGACCGGCGACTGAACCTTTATCAAATGACGAGCCGCCCTTGAGTGTACCCTTACGCCCATGCTTAGAGGAATCTGCCGCGGTTTTGCCGGAAACCTCATCGAATTTCCACCAGCCGGCAAGGTGAGGGTCCGTGTCAAGGGTAATCGGCTTATCCTTCTGTGGAGCGGGCTTTGTCACTTTTATCTTATCTCCACCGGTAAGCTTCCTCAGCTCAACCACCTGCTCAGCAGTCAGCGCTGCACCAAATATAGCAACATCGTCGATTCGGCCCACAAAATTGCCGCTGCTATGTACGCTTTCGGAAAAACCGACCCTGACTGTGTCACCATCGTTATCTGCCCCCCCCGAAAAGCCCACGACTTCGGTGCCGAGAGCCCCATCTACGTACACGCAGCCGTCCTCTTCGTCAGCGTCCCAGGTCAGGGCTATATGGTGCCACTGGCCATCATCAACACGAACGCTCCCCCGGACCCACTCGCAACTGTGACCTACGTATTCGACTGTCCCATCGTTATCCCCCTCCGATATATCTGAATCGGCAACGTAAAGCTCTTTTTCTTTTTCTTCCCACTCACCGTTGCCGTTGGATTTGGATAAGATGGACGCTCCGTTATTGGCGGTTTTAATCCAGACGGCAATTGTAAAATCCGAGTCGCCCAGTTCTGCGACACCGGAGGGGATATCCAGGTAGCCGTCGCCGTCCAACTTCAGGCACTTACCGCGCTGCGGGTCGGTCACAAGGGCCGTAGGGGCGGTTCGCGAACCGCCCGTACTATCTTTCAAAACTCCGTTGTTGCCGCCACTGCCTGAGTCGGCGGTGTTCCCCTCAAATCTCCAAAAACCCACCGGTCTTGGAAGCTCCGCCCGGCAGGCTGTACTCAAAGCCAGGCACAATACTGGTACCAAAACAAAAAGAATTGGAAAATTCACTCTCCTGCACATGACTTTTCTCCTAAACTTATATTTCTTATTTAGCGTGGCACGGCCACCCTGACCGTGTTTCCATGGGCTCCAAGCCAATGCCACAGGCTGCGCTGCTAAGATTCAAGTGGCACGGCCATCCTAACCGTGTTGTCATGGGCTCAAAGCCAATGCCACATATACCATATATGCCTCACAATTTCAAATGTTTTTTTGCCTCAAGTCAAAAACCGCGACGTCTTTTGTCGCTTCCTTATCGGTTAGCCCCCAGCTCCGCTGGGGGTCAAAAACTCAAGATTTGTGTTTCTCGACGTATGTAATTCTTTCTTTTAGTGCCTTCTGGTCAAAGCAGAACCTTTTATCATATCCCCTTTTCCCTTTTCCCTTATCCCTTTTCCCTTCTAAATTCTCCCTTCACTTCGATATTCGACATTCCTTGCTCGATATTGGATATTCATCGCTGTCATTCTGAGCGCAGCGAAGAATCTCATATTTAACCTGCGATTTTGCTGCAAGTTTATTTGCTGTTGGCTTATTGAGAATTTATCGAAATTATCTGTTGAATTAGGGCAGGCAATAGTAAAATTATATGTACAAGCTCGACCGTCAAAAAGGCTTGAAAATTGTTTGAGGATTTTCAGAGGTCAATCTGCCATAAAATTCTAAAGCATACCTGTCTGTCATGCTTGCAATAAAGTCACATATAACTCTTTTCTTGTCTTTGTTCCCTTTGACCGTTTCATAAATTTTTCTGAAATCTTTTGGTAAAAGTGTGCGGCCTTTTCTCTTTTTGTTTGACACAGCATCAAAAATATCGCCGATAATCTCTTCTGTTCTGAATGCAATTATTTGTACTTTAGGAGATAGTATTTGAGATTCATAAACGATATGTTTTAACAATTCTACATTAACAGCTGTTTCCTTCTCCAATTGAACAGTTGATAGAGCTGGAACACTTCGATTTATCTTATCTATAGATACATTACGAATGGCACGTCCTACTAATTTCGATGTGAAATCGGTTCGGAAATAACCATTCTCTCGAAGAATGGTTGACATAAAGTTAGCAAACCTCATCGAGAAAAAATGAAACGATGCCAGTTCTTTTTGTGATAATTTGCCTTTTTTGTCTAAGGCATATGGAGGACCAAAATAGTCTGAGAATATATTATATATCCTCTCCAAAACATCATTGTGAGAAAATCTTATCCTAAGCTTCTTTTTGACTTTTTCCGCAACTTTCTTTATAATTACTTTGTCGATTCCAATGATGCCGAGAGGCGTTGTGAAACCTGCCTTAAAACAATCCTCTAAGTCATATGTTGAATATGCAATATCATCGGCGATGTCCATGATTTGGCATTCTATTGTTTTAAAGGGACCTTTGTATTTCTTCCCGTTGCAGATGTTATTTTTTATTAACTTCACTATTTGTGTTTCTGTTTTATAATAACCCTTGATTGGACTAATTTTTTCAATTCCTCCAGCGTTCAACAATTGCTGTCGTTTGTTTTTGTTAAAGGGGATTTCACAGTCATACTTCAAAATAGATGCGATAGATCGACATGTTAAGTCCAGTCCTATTCTCTGGTCTTTACCGTTCCTGTCTATACCCAAATCAGTATTCTCAATAAGGCGTCTCTTTTCCAATCTTGTTATTAGAAGTAGAGTTTGTGCATTTCCTTCAAAACCTCCGAAGTCAATCATCTTCGCATCAAGGACTTCTTCACCAAAATGGCCAAAGGGAGGATGGCCAAGATCATGTGCCAATGCGGCAAATTCGACAATATCAGGTTCGATTCTATAATCTTCTCCATCATTCTCCAAATCACTATTGAGCTTAATTGCGATGGATTTTGCTATCTGGGCTACTTCAAGAGAGTGTGTCAGTCTGTTTCTGAAGAAATCTGTTTCCTGTTGGGGGAAGAGCTGACTTTTCCCTTGTAAACGACGAAATGAGGGAGAATGAATCAACCTCCCACAATCCCTCCTCCATGGAGTACGATATTTTTCTTCAGAGAATCTTGGGTCTGGTTTAATTGGTTGTAATCTTTGCGCATCCTTGGCTGAGTAGTACATAATTGCTTATGTCCAAGAATTAGAGTAGATCCATCTATTTTTTCTTGGAAAGCACAGCTTTTCCAGACTTGATAGAAACTCTGTAAGAATTTGTGATGTCTCGAGGAATGTATGCTTTTTCTATAGCTTTTGTTCTGGCTTCATTTACTACTTTGTCGACTGTTTTATCCTTCATTTTCTTCATAACTTCTCCTGCCAGCTTTTCTCATATAATGAGTTGTACATTAATGAAAATCAAATAAATCCAATTGTAACGTTAGTAAAAAGTAATTAAGCCTACAAATAATATCAAAAGATACGGACCACGTCAAAACAAGATTCAGTGCTTTTTCCTTTGTGCTGTGTCATACCTACATATCAGGATATTTTGATCTTAACGATGGTTCAACTCAATGATAATATCCAACGATATTATACACAATTTTGAACGACACTTCAAGGAAAATCGCCTTAAGTTTCTTTTCTGTAAAGACTTAAGCTCAAATCATCTTCCAAAAAAATCTTTATAATAGAAAAGATGTGTGGTTTACAGCGCTGTTACCGTGTTAGCCACTTCCTAATTACCTGATAAACTTTTTTCTCTCTGTGCACTCTGCGGCCCCAAAAAAGCACTTTTTTGGTCATTTTTTTGTCACTTTTGTGCATTTTGTGCCTGTTTTTGACTAATAAAACACCTTTTTCGCCCATTTTGTTGGTTTAATCCTTTGTGCTCTTATGCCCTTATGCTCTTATGCCTTATGCTCTTGTGCCTTATGCTCTTGTGCCTTATGCTCTTATACCTTCGTGCCGGAGCCTGTCCGGCGAAGCTGGCATCGCCCAGCGAAGACGGATGCCTTCTGTCTTCTAATGGCGCGTTAACCTGTGCCTTAGGTAAATAGGTAAAAAGGCGCGACCAAAAGCGGGCATAGTTAAAAGCAAAATCCCAAAAAAATAAAAAAATTTAACTCCTTTGTTACCAATAACTTAATCCTGTAAATCCTGTCAAAAACAAGCCCTTTTTCGCATCAAACGCGCACATTCGTGCATTTATAGAGGGACAGTTTTTTTGCAGAAGCCCGAATCCCTGCATGTCGTAGGCAGGGAACCAGTTTGAAAATTTATTCCTTAGGAAATGGTCAATAACCGTGAAATACGCTATACGCTATACGAGAATCGAAAATCCAACTTTAGCTCACTTTAGTCACTTTAGCTCACTCTTAACTAACCCAAACCGCCTATCCAGTCCAAATTACCAACTACTACCAACGGAGCCTATCCTGAGCGAACCCGAAGGAAACAATGAACTACTCACGAGCATCGAGAATCCAACTTTAGCTCACTTTAGGCACTTTAGCTCACTTTTCACTAACTTTTCCTCTACATTTGTAGAGAGCGCACTACAAATCGCTCATTTTATGCAAAACAAACCCAATTTCCAAAAAGACCAAATGAACGTAAGCCGAGTCTCAACAAAGGATTATGCAAAATGGACACTTGGTCAACGCGGGAAAAACAAACCCAATTCAAACCCAATTCAAAGCCAATCAAACCCAATTAAAGCCAATAAAATGCCAAAACAAACCCAATACAAACCCAAACAAACCCAATTTCAAAGGATGCAGAAGGGCATAAATATCGAAGTCAAAGTCAAAGATCCGGCCTTCCGTGGACGGAATCAAAACCAATCCCCCCGCACCCTTCCTTTAATCCAAACCACAAGACGACATTGTTTCGACCTCGCCTATCGTTTTGGGTATCTTTTTACCCAACACCCGGCGGCCGTTTTCCGTAACCAAAACATCGTCTTCTATTCGAATACCACCGAAGTCCCTGTATTTTTCAACCTTACCATAGTCGATGAAATCGCTGCACTTCTTCTCTGCCTTCCATCGGTCAATCAGTTCGGGGATGAAATAGATTCCGGGCTCTACTGTTATTACAAAACCCGGCTCAAGCGCCCTGCCCAGCCTCAGAGAGCGCCAGCCGAACTCAGGATTTCTTTTGATGGTATCCGTATAGCCGACATAATCCTCTCCTATGTCTTCCATATCGTGGGTATCGAGTCCCATCGTATGCCCTACTCCGCATTGAAAGAACAGCGTAACGGCGCCGGCGCCGACGGCCTCTTCGATATTGCCCTTCATCAATCCCAGGTCCTTCAAGCCCGATGCGAGAATCTTATAGGCCAGATTATGAACATTGCGAAATTCAACGCCCGGCTTTACAGCTTCAATCGCCTTCTCTTCTGCATCGAGGACAATGCTATAGATTTCCTTTTGTCTCTGGGAAAATTTTCCACTGACGGGAATAGTTCTGGTGATATCACTGGAATAATGGAGAGCAGATTCGGCGCCGGAATCGTTGACCGCGATGTCGCCTTCTTTCATAATGTTTCCGTAATAATGGTTATGAAGCGTTTCTCCGTGAACCGAGAAAATAGTAGGGAAAGCAAGCCGACACCCAAGAGACAGAACAAGTCCCTCCATTGCGCCGACAATCTCCCTTTCATACATACCGGGTCTGGACATTTTCATCGCCAGCGTCTGCATTTCATAGGAAATTTCGAGGGCGGATTCAATCTCGGCGATTTCATCTTCGGTTTTTATAGCTCTTTGCCCAACAACTGCTTTTATGAGTGTTTCGGAGACGTAGTCATGGACCTGGGCTGGGGCAATTTCGAGCAGTTCGGCGAGCTTGAGGGTGCTCTGGGCCCTGTATGGCGGCAGGAAGTGAATTCCTCTGTTTTGGCCGGCGATTTTTTTCAAAGTTCCGTGCAGCCGGTCGAGCGCAGCAGTTTCGGAAATACCAGTACTTTGGCATTTCTCTCTCAACGACGGCTGCGGCCCCATCCAGATAATATCATCGACAGTCAGGTCATTGCCGAAGACAACCTCTTTGTCCTGGTCGACGTCGATGACGGCTGCCAGACCGGGAAAATCGAGGCCGAAAAAGTACAGAAATGTGCTGTCCTGCCGAAAGGGATATTGGTTGTCAGGATAATTCATTGGAGACTCTTCATTGCCCGGAAGCAGAATTATCCCGGAGCCAACCTGTTCCTTCAAGCGTTTCCGTCTTTCGATATATACCTTTTCCGCAAACATCTCTTTGTTATTAATGTTGTTGTCCCTCAGCTACCTCTTTCTTATTCGTGGTACACAGGCTTACGATTATTAGACAAATCACCGACAGTGTTATCGCCGGCAGTACCGCATCCAGCTTTGCCGGTTCTTGCGGCAAATGGACCTTTATTATTTCTTCCCACAGAAGTGTGGTCACCGTTCCGGCCAGTATCGAAGAAATTGCGCCCGCCTTTGTGGCCCTTTTCCAGAGCAGGGCCGCCACGAGGCAGGGAGTAACCGCTGAGCCATAAACAGTAAAGGCGTACAAGGCTTTTTCAAATACCGTCGTAGATTCGGAGAACACACGCGACACCAGCCAGGCGATGATTCCAAAGGTAAGCACCATTAAGCGGCTCATGAAAACGATTCGTTTTTCGGAAGCCTTAGGATTGATGTGATTGAGGTAGATGTCCTTAATAAAGGTGGTCGAAGGGACCAAAAGGAACGAATCCGCCGTGGAGATGATAATACCCACTACCGTTATCATAAAGATAATCCCCAGTGCCTGGGGCATAAAATGCCGGGCCGCGTAAATCAGAATGTAGCGGCCGTTTTCCGGGTCGGGAGTCAAACTCCCCGCGAACCATGCTTCGGCGATTATTAATTCTTCTACAAGCAGCGCCAGGAAAATCATAACGATTACGGCGGTGCGTGCGCCCTTGGCGTTTTTGCTGGCGAAAATCCGCTGGTACTGGTTGGCGTCACCCAACACCAGCAGAAAAACTGGCAACAGGAAGTTAATATAATCTGCAGCACTAAAGACACCGAGCAGCTTCATGTGGCCCGGCTTATCCCCCATCATCGCGAACGCCGTTTGCAAACCGCCAAAGCCTCCCGCCTTAATCAGCAATACCGGAAACGCAATCAACAGCGTAACGGTTATAATTATCCCCGTTACAATATCCGCAAACGCCAGACTCATAAGCCCCGCCAGCATCGTATAAGCAATGATGAAAATGGCGGCGATTATCGTCGCCCTATGGGCCGTCAGTACCGGTTCGTGCAGATAGATTTCACCCTCTTTCGGTATTTCAGCTAATCGGTATATTCCGTCGCGCTTCTTAAACCCGTCGTCGTATCCTTCTATTATAACTCGGGTAAAAGTATTTTCTTTAATCACGCTGATGTTTGTCAGCCGAGTTGTTTTAGCTTTTTCGGAGATGATATCGGTTGACTTAACGACTTTGACGGTAAAGATTTCCGGCTTCTGCGACCATTTGTCCGAGTCTTTGGCTTTTACATGAAATTTGATCTCCGTTGTTCCGGTCCAGTCTTGTGGAGGCTCATAATGGAAATATCCTTTACGGACCTGATTCTTGGTGAGGCTGTCTCCGAGAGCGGTCGCCGCTTTTTCTTTCTTACCTGCGATCACCTCCAGCACCATACCGCCGGCGTTAAACTGATAGCTGACAATCACCATATAGGCAATCACCAGCGCGACCACCGCCAACAACCGGGCAGTATTGCCGAACCGTCTGCCGATAATCTCCGGCACCGAAAGGGCCTCGATATTGCGGGCCCGCGTGGCGATAAAGGAAAGCAAAATCATGCCGACAAAAGTTCCAATAGGCAGGAAAAAGGCCGCCATGCCGACTTCATAAGTTTTGCCGGCATTGCCCACGATTGAGCCGGTGCCTATCCAAACCGCCAGCATGGTGCAGACCATAATCCAGGGGGAGAGAGTCCTGCCGGCGACGGTGAAATCCTCTTGAGTCTTGACCTGTCGGGACTTGTAAATCCCGATACCGGCCAGGAGACACAAATACACGAATATGGCAATAAGGTAAGTCATTGCTTCTGCGTTAAAGGCACTGCCACCCATTTGACAAAATAGGTACAGTCCTCCAAATTAAAGAAATTACTTTTCTCCATACATATCATTCCACCATTGGGGCTGACCTTTGAGCCAGCGATCGAACCAGGACAGGATAGACTTCATCCACAAAATGCGCTTGTTGTATTGTAGAATGTGGTGATTCTGTCCCTCGACCTGGAGAAGTTCCACTTCCTTACCGAGCAATTTAAGTGCAGTATAAAGCTGAATACTTTCGCCCGGGGGAACATTCGTATCTTTCATACCGTGCAGCAACAGCAAAGGTGTGTTAATCTTGTCGGCATGAAAAAGCGGGCTTTGCTCTACATAAATATCCTTTCGATTCCAGGGAAAGCTATTTGCAGCGGATACGGCACAATAGGCATAACCCCAATATCCTTCTCCCCAGTGGCTGGAAATCGAGCTTATGCCTGCATGTGCGACCGCAGCGGCAAACATATCCGTTCTGGTTGCGAGCAGCATCGTCATGAAGCCGCCATAAGAAGCGCCAATACAGCCTACACGATTGGCATCTACAAATGAATGCGCCGCGAGAAACCGCTTCACACCATAGATTATTTCATCTGCCACTATGATTCCCCAGTCGTTGACATGTCGAGCCGAGAATTCCTGCCCGAATCCTGTTGCACCGCTGGGTTGCAGCACATACACCACGTAGCCCTGCGCCGCATAAAGGTTCTTCGGATAGCGCCCGCCAAAATCTCGAGTAGTAGGTGAAGTTCCTCCATAGTAGTAGACAATGCAGGGGTACTTTTTCTCCGGGTCAAAGTCGGGAGGATAATAGATGCGACCTTCAATCTCGACATCTTGTTTATTCAGAAAAGTCCATCGTTCAACTTTGCCAAAAACTACGTCTTCAAAATCCCTTTTGCCGGGCTCAAGCAAAAGGCGTGCTTGTTTCTTTTTCAAATCCATAACGTATGCCCTGGAAGGTATGGTTGCACTTGAACCGGTATAAACGGCAATCGGTTTGTTTTCCGCAATATCCAGGCGACTCACCACTTCGACATCTGTATCAATTACCTTAAAGTGTCTTTTATCGAGGTCGTACCTGTATAGACGACGATAGGAACGGTCGGTGGCCCGAAAGTAGATACACTTTTCAGTCTTACTCCAGATGGCCTGATTAATCTGGGGAGCGAAATCCCGGGTTATTGGGTCAACAGCCCTGGTGTCAACGTCGTAGATATATGCCTGTGTGTCGTAATCATTGGGAATCATTCCCTTGGGTACATTCTCCCCGATGTCGCCGAATGTAGATGGCCCTCCGGTCACCAATAATTTCTTACCGTCTGAAGACCATTGTGCGGAACTGGACCATTTATTCGTCCAGAGCGAATCCACCGCCAGGGTAGAAAGACTGAGGACGAAGAACTCCGTTTTCGAATAAGGCCGCTCTGTGTAATCCGGCCGGTATCGGGTGAACAGAACTTTGCTGCCGTCCGGGCTTATACCGTTGAGACTCGTGGACAAGATGCCGGCCGTCAAACGACGCCTTACTCCGTCAGGGACATTTACCAAATACAAAAAACTTCTGTCCCGCCAGTCAGGCTGCCTGTCCGTCATACCTTTCAAAAGACGTACACCTGTTTTGCCGGGTTCAGGTTTTTCCGTTACACTATAAATAATGAAGGAGCCATCCGGCGCCCAGGAATGCCCACCCATATCCTTGATATTTTCAAGCAATGCAGTAGCGCTGCCCTGGTCAAGGTCCACAACCCAGAGTGTACGTCCCTCTTTTGCACTGCTCGTGTAAGAGAATTTTCTGCCTGCCGGTGCCCAGCGAATACCGGAAATGCTCATACCACCACGATAGGTCTGCAGCAGGCTGCCGTCTTCGACACGGCGTAATTCCAGCCACGACTCACTATCATCACTCGGTGGTAGAGAACGCCGCATACCCACCGCAACAATATCCCCATTGGGCGAAATCGAAACACTTGAGATTGTCGGAGCATCCAGAAGATGTTTGATAGTCATACAATGCTCTGCAGAAGTGCCAATGTCAAGGGCATTTTCAGGACATTCTTTGTCCGGTTGCAGCGCAGCACGAATGTTCCAGGGCGCACGGTTGTTTGGGTCGCGCAAAGATTTGATGAGGAGAAGATGTCTTCCGGTTTCCAACTTAATCTCCTGGGAAACTTTACCCGGCTGGCCCGAAGCATCTTCTTTGAGTTTGTCGGAACTTTCCTTGGAAGTAACCAGCTTGCCGTCCAAATAGATTCGAAACAGATGTGGACAGTCGATTTTTAGCTCAGCCTTTATCCAGCGCCGGGCATAAAGATATGCCGCCAGGTAGGTGATTTCTGGCGTATTCGGCTCCGAGCTGCGGCAGCAGATAAAATCATTCGGACCTGCAACTACCAGCTTCCATTGTAATTCTAAACCAGGTTTCCACCTGAGCTTCTCGCCCTGTTTTGGCCGCCAGTTTTTGACATCCACTTGCACGAATTTCAAGAGGTCTTTGAGGACAAACGTCTTGCCATCTAAGTTTTTAACCTGACCGAATACCGGCAGTGGTTCAGGTATAGGGCCAATCTGCAGCCAGGACAAGATGGGGATTGAATAGTTTGGGTCTTCTATTTCTTCGACCCTTCGACTGTGTTCAGGACAGGCTTTGCTCGGGACGCCTCTTGCTCCGTTAGAAATAACCTGGCGAGTGCGGCCCGCCCTCTCTCGGTGCGAACTTCTAACGAGGCTTGCCGAACAACCATTACTCACAAAGAGGAAAATCAATACAGAGATTGCGACGAAACAGCGTGTAAAGTGTGAAAAAGATGTCTTCATTTTTCTCCTTCACTTATATCGTAAGGCAGTCTGTCCTATCATTTGGGGGCCCTGCCGGCGCTCACCCCGTTAGAAACTTTTGCCTCTTGGTTTCTAACGGGGCTCATTTGACAAACTGTTCGACAAAGTATTTCGGCGTTAGAGACTCTCCGGTTGCCCGTATAATCATTTTGTTCCAATGATAAAGGTCTCCCGGCCCAAAAACCTTCTCTCGCAGATAATCTCCGAGCTTCGGCTGGCCTACATAACTGACGCCTTCATCCGATTCAAGCTTAAATACCTTGCGGACTATATGGTAATGCAGTTGGGAGGCAAGCAATTCGCCCAACATATAATTATGATAATAGCACGGTGCAGTGGTGAAATGAAGCTTTGAGGCCCAGCCTGCATCGACGGGCCCCGGAGGTCTTTTGACGAGCTGATACTTCTCAACCAGCTCCCACCACAAATTATTCAAATCCTGGTCGGGCTCGGCATAAAGCTGCTTTTCAAAATTGTACATAACCATCGCCCAGCGGGCAAAAAGCACCTGTTGAAACTGCAGATATTTTTCACTTACCTTTTTAATTTCTGCCCGTTCTTTCTCCGACAGGCCCAACATCTCCTGCATCCATGCACCGTTACGGCTTAATCTGCCGAAGAACATCGCAACCGCCTCGGTGGTGAAGCTGTGGGCTGGTTCTCTGAGCAGCCAGGGCTCTTTCCGGTCGTGGTATTTGCTGTAAACCGCGTGGCCCAATTCGTGCAGTATGGTCTCCATCCACCGTTCGGTATTTTGAAGGTTGCACAAAATGCGAACGTCACCGGCGCGGTCCACGTCTTCGCTAAAAGCGTGCGGATATTTGCCCTCGCGGTCATATAAATCGCTCCTGACAAGGATATCATCCACAGGCAGGCCAACACCACCATAATATTTTTCCGCCAATTCCTTGACATCGTGATTCTTGTAGTAGAAGTCCAAATCCAGCTCATACACCAGGGGGGTCCTTTGAAAGAATGGGTCATGATAGTGCCAGGGCTTCAGTTCGTCGGGCGTGATGCCGTAACTGTCTGCCAGGATACGGTCTAATTCTTCCTTCATTCGAGCAAAGGGCTTATCGGTCAGTTCGCAAAGCTCGTCGAAGATGCGGTCCAGCTCTTCGGCGTCCTGCTCGCCCGTGACTATCGACATCTGATGATAATTGTCAAAGCCGACCTTGCGGGCCGCCTGGTTGCGCAGCTTGACCAGCCGGATAAGGTCGTCCACAATCACATCGCCCACCTGCTTGCTGGCCCGCCAGGCCAATTCCCTTTTGCGACAATCCGTGCCGTCTGTCATAATTGTATAGATGTCACTCATCGTAACCTTCTCGCCGTCTATTGTGCCGCGAAAAGTATTGTACTTCTCCTGAATCTTCGTGTCCGAATCAACGAGTTTTTCCAGCAGGTCCGGCTCAATCTGGTTCTGCAGATAAGCGTAGTATAGCTTATCCAATTGTCGGGCGAGTCTTGTGTCCCTGACTTGTCCGGATTTTTTCATGCTTTTAAGGAAAGCATACTCCTGGGGATTACTGTAGATTCGACGAATCTCGAGCTGCAACTTGCTGAGCTTATCATAATATTCTGATTTGCCGGTAGTTGAGGCGTCCCAATAAACGAGATTTGCCTGCGTTGTTATAGGTCCGACTTTTTCGATATGTGCTGCAATGAACTCTTCCAACTGTTTTTCCTTCCCGTTTGTCCCACAGCCAAACAGAACAAGGGGGACAGTAAACATAAGGACTGCAATTGACCTTTCTTTCATGACTTCCTCTCGTTTTTAAGCATATTCACCCAAAATAAAATTAATTACTGACCTTCAGCAAAAAAAACAATTCTATATTAAGAACGACTTCATCACCAGTAAAAATTATCTTTAAGCCTGTCCCAATCCGTCAAATGAAGTCTTATATCTTCAACAATTGTCGGTTAAACTTGTCGAAAAACTCTATCGCCGTTGGAGGGCAAAAATATGGATGCAAAAATCCTGGGGCGATTAAAAGAAACTTTTGTTCAATAAAAAGAGTTGTTTATTGGTGAGGTAAATCCAGGTAGGGGCAGGCCCGCGTGCCTGTCCTCAGGGCAACCACAGGGGATTGCCCCCTACCCTCTCCCACACGACTTCCTTTGTCAGATGGCGACGACTGCCTTACCTTCAACTATAATCGGGACACACTCGACAAAAAAGTGACTTAAAACCCATTATGGACTGGCAGTACCTCCTCCACCGCCACCGCCGCCGCCGGCTATAGCAACTGTTCCGGCAGTTCCACCTGCAATGGCAGCAGCAGTCCCGACGCCCACACCCAGAAATGCCGGTGCAGCCGCTATATTCAGAGCACCAACGGCAGGAACGCCGGCGCCCAGCGAACCTACAGTACCGCCGGCAGTTGCGAACCCAGCACCTGATAATGTGCCAAAACTTTGCATCGAAACTGTGCGGGCCGCGGGCAGGCAAACCGTAACAACAGGATTTAAGGCGCCTTCACAGGCTGTTGCCGCACATATATTGGCCATCTGGGCGGCGTTTAAGGCATCAGACCGGGCCCACTGAGGCAAAAGCGCCTCTTTAACAACCTTAAGACTTTTCCCGGCCAGTCCCACTTTTTGTACAAACTTCTCGAATTTTTTGCCCAAACCACCCAAATCAACCGATTCTCCCACCGCATTGGTCATATATGTTGCGACTTCGTGCCGGAGCTTTTCCTTGGGAGCATTGATATTTGTTGTTGCCTCGAAAATGGATATACTCAGGTAAATATCCTCAATTTCCGGGTCGAAAAGGTAAACAGTGCCAACCCTGGATTTAATCGAGCCTGTGCCCCCGCCTCTCTTTGGGGCCTTAACAACAAAAGGCTCAGACAAAGCCCTCACCGCTATCATTTCGCCAAATACTTTCGTCTCCACTCGTATCGCCGCCAAATTGAATTTCAACTCGTCAGGAAGCGATTTGCCCAGGAACGACAGGTCGAAAGATTGCTTCCATGTTTTCCCAATATTTGCCCTTGTTACTTTCTTGAGAGACTTAACACATTTATTGTTTACCATTTCAAGAAGCGCCAAATCCCTGCCGGTCACTGATAATTGTCTGGTCTTTCTATCAAGAACAAATGAAAGTTCCCTGGGAGAAATAGAGTAGCGCACTTTATTATCACCCAATGGCTGCTTCGTTACAGTAAACTGTGTTTCGGCCTCATTCCTATACTGGCCCTTGCCGGCATACTCTACGGTTGAAAGCATTTTGAAGTGCTGTACGCTTTCATTGTTCGCTGCCAAGCCGATCTTAGCAAACGGCAGCAACAACAACACGCTTAGCGCTATCATCAAACAAAATTTATGCACTGTCCAAAAACATTTTGTCTTGCTCTTTCTTGTGTTCATACCTGCACTCCTCTCAAATTTTCCATAACACTATGTTTACGTTAATTTACCCCAAACATCACTCTCCAAGTTAAAAACTTTTGCGTGCGATGTTCTAACTTTTTTCCTTTTTGCGCAACTATGCATTATAACTAAACTCCCCAAATTATCAAGGATTTTACCGTTTTTTTCACAAAATTTTTTAATTTTCTTGCATCAAATTTGTGCCAAAAACGTTGTTTTTGGGCTCAAAAGCCACTTTGAGCGCGCTGCCCTAATTTTTTTCCATTTCCTTCTCTTACAAAAATCAACAGCAATCCACCGAAATCGACAACAACCACATCGAATTTGTGCACAATTCATTTGCGATATCCCTCAAATAATTGGACCAAACAGTAGCGCAAACAGGCGATTTTCTCGTCATATTTCCAGTAACGATTAGTCCTAAAATCCTTTCTTCAATTTGGGACAAGCTTTGCCCGATAACAAAGTCTATTCCCCGGATTACCCTTTTTTCGTCGAACTGTTTCGGTCTTTAGTTACATAGGCACGCGAGATAAAACCTTTACACGCCTACTCTTATTGATAACGGCACTTCAGAATTTGGACCTCTATACAATCCGGTACCAAATCGGGTCCTTCCGGAGATTAACTCGCAGTGAAAATTTGACGAACCAAACAGAGGCGTAAACAGGGGTAATTGATGTGTCATGAGCAAAGCGGCACTTTGACGTTTGGGTCATAAAATCCACAGAAGCTGTAATGTTGAAGTGTTGAATTTGTTCACAGTGGTTTTGCTCCGCCAAAAACAGCGGCGGACAAGTTTGTCAGGAGGTTGGTCATGCGACACATCCGCTGGGCTGCGGGACTTCGTTACACAATCAACGCTGTGTTGTGTCTCGCTGTGTTGTGCACCGGATGTACAAAACAGAGCATCGATGCGAGAAGCCTGATTTTCTGGAAGCCGCACTTGCTGTACCTCCAGAGCTCGCCCTGCGAGAGACTCTACGTAGAGATAGATGCTGTGGCCGGTAGTGAACCAAACGAGGACATTATCGGGGCTTTACGTCAATGTCTATTGCAATATTGCGACAAGCCTGATGGAGTTCGGATTGTTCGCAATATATCAATTCCTCTGGAGGACGCCCAGGCAACGAGGCCGGAGATATTGGCCCTTCGGTATATGGACGGGCCTGTCGATTCGAAGCACGATGGCCGTACCGCTTATTTGTATGTGCTCTTTTACGATAGTTCACAACTATTGGCAAAGAGGTATCGCCAGGCGGTGAACCCTCATGCCAAACTACTTCCATACCCGGCAGCGATCTACATGGATACCAGATACATCAAAAAACATCATCTAAGTAAATACGAGGCGCAGTTATTGCTTCACGAGGTCGGGCATATTCTCGGTCTCACCTGGAGTCAAAAGCGAGGGGATGATTGGCATTGCCATTGCCGGGACAAATCATGTCTAATGTATGAAAGTTATAAAGTAACTACATTGCCATTCCAGAGGGACCGACAAAAAGACTTCTGCAAGTTATGTAAAGCTGACCTTGAGGCGGCAAGGGCCGGCGAAACGGACCCAAGACTGAAGTTTTGCGGGCCGGTGATGGTACGGTCCGAGCAGAATTACCATGTTCTCTCGTTACCAGCCTTTGTTAAGTTACACTTCGGACCGTTGGAGCTGATAAAATGGCAGGATGTGTTGGAGCAGGCACGAAATGAAACACCCAGGCGGGCGGCTCAACCGGACACGGTAGCGGTTATAATGGGTTCGGGCGATCCGGCAGACTTCGACGAGGCAACATCGCTGCGCCGTGCAATCGAGAACGCAGAAAGGGACCCTTGCCAGACAGTCCGCCTTGGAGTAAACATAATAAAAGAGCAATTTATGAGACAATCGGGCCACATTTCAGGCGCTGAACAAACAGTTTCAAAATGGTTGTATGGCCGATGACATTAAGCAAGGCAGGCTGCTGCCTGTGTACCACGTTTACCTTTTTTGCTGGAAGCCGGCCCCCTGTCATATTGCGCTCATCACTCAACTGGTTTGGCATTACGAAGAATATCCGCTTCCGTTGTAATTCCAAGACCCGGCCCGGTGGGCACGTTTATGGCGCCGTTTTTCAGCCGCAGAGGCGGAGCATACCAGGACCCCGTCTGAGCTAAACCGCCCTTGTACTCATGGAAATCCCCGATGTTTGGCGTGCAAGAGGCAAAGTGGAGTACGTCAACATACCCAACGCCGCCTCCGGACATGTGCGGTATAACGGTCTGTCCGGCCTCGGCGGCCATACGCGCTACGCGGATGGCACGAATGAATCCGCCGTTGTAATGCAGGTCCGGCTGGACAACCTGCACCGCGTCATTGTGGACCATCCAGCGAAAACGGCGGAGACTCGTTTCCTGCTCTCCGCCGGCTATAGGAATCAAGAGCGCATCCGCCACGCACCTGGTTTGCTCCAGATGGTCGAACGGACAGGGCTCCTCGAACATATTAATGTTGTGGGCCTGCATAAGCTTGCCGAGCTCGGTGGCTTTGCGGCAGTCGTAGGAACCATTCGCATCGGCGTAAATTGTGACCTTGTCACCGAGGGCCTTACGCACAAGTCGAATCAGGCCCTCGCTGCGGCCGGGCATCGAGTCGGCATTATTACTCATACGCCCGCCGACCTTAAACTTGACGGCGCCGGCCCCGGTCCGCTCAAGGTGTTTCGCCAGGATGTCCACCTCCTGCTGCGGCGTAGTGTGGCGATTGCCGCTGGCGACGTAGATGGGTATTTCGCGACGGATAACACCACCAAGCAGCTCACCAACGGGTTTGTCCATTATCTTACCGAGAAGGTCTAAAATGCTGAACTCCACCCATGCCACGCAGCACCACAGGGCCACGCCGGACAACTTGTAATTGTTGCGATAAACATAAACTCCGTCAATAAGGGACTCAAGGTCACGGGCGTCCCTGCCAAGAAAAAAGGGAGCAACCAACTGCTGCAGAATCGGGTATAGATATGCGGCACGACTGTTGGTCACGGCGACGCCGACGGCACCATCAGTCGATGTTGTGCGGACGAAAAAGTTGTTTAGATTGCGCAGCAACTCAATCGAAGCGATTTTCACCGGCGATTTGATGGACGAAATCTTCAGCACGGGAGCTGCAGCGGCCTTGTCCAACCGAGTAATGTTTGTTTTGTGAGGCCCGGGCGCCCGCAGGCAGCCCTGCGCCGTCGGCAAGACGGCAGCGCCAAGACCTGACTTGATAAAAAGTCGACGATTAAGCTTCATTGTGACACTCCTATAATCGTTCAGATTACCAAATTTGGCTAAGAATAACAAGCTCGGATTTGTGGATTTTGCGTATTTGTCTGTTCAGTACGATGTAAACTCACGAAATTCCACTGGCAAATTTCTCTAAATCTTGCTATACTACCGCTGCTATGTGTTTCCACCCCGCACCAATTAAGCGTGGGCCCAAGTTCAATTACTACAGGATGAGGGCGTAAAAGCTAAGATGGTAAATTTAAGACGACGACAGACAACTGCTGTTTTCTTTATCACCCTGTGCAGTACACTTGCAGCGGTTTTCGCTCCATCTATGGCCGCCGGTGCCAATGCCAAAGGGCATCCCCCCCGGGAAAAACCAACGGCACGAAATCTACTCGACGGCTTCCTCACCGGTCCGATGGCGGACGTGGACGAAATTGTTTTTGCCTGCCGTCAACTGAACTACGACCCTCACTGGTATGCCAATTTCGGATACTACGCGGACAGCGCAGAGCGAAAGGCGTACCGCGCCATGGGCAGGTTGTGCAAACTGAATCTCAGAACCGGTCAGGTTACTTTGCTGCTGGATGACCCACAGGGTACCGTTCGCGACCCGCAGGTACACTACGGTGGCAGTAAAATCCTGTTTTCCTATCGCAAGGGCGGCACGGAAAACTTTCATCTTTACGAAATCAACGCCGACGGCAGCGGACTAAGACAGCTCACAGATGGTCGGTACGATGACATCGAACCTACCTACTTACCCGATGACTCAATCGTGTTCTGCTCCAGCCGCTGTAAACGATGGGTGGGCTGCTGGCTTACGCACGTGGCCATATTATACCGACGCGATGCTGACGGAAGTAACATCCGCCCGATATCCAGCAACAACGAGCATGACAATACGCCATGGCTACTTCCGGACGGTCGGGTGCTGTACCAGCGCTGGGAGTATGTCGACCGCAGCCAGGTCCACTATCACCATCTCTGGACGACTAATCCCGATGGTACGGGGCAGATGGTTTACTACGGGAATATGCACCCCGGCACCGTGATGATAGATGCCAAGCCAATACCCAATACAGAGAAGGTGGTGGCTGTCTTTTCACCCGGGCATGGTCGGCGAGAGCACGATGGACAAATCACGATTGTTACGCCTAAAGCAGGGCCGGATGAGAAAACATCTGCTCGAGCCGTTAGTCGAGAAAAGAATTACAGAGACCCATATCCATTTTCCCAAGACTGTTTCCTTGTAGCCCAGGGCACAAAACTACTGGTAATGAACAGCAAAGGAAAAACACAAGAGATTTACCGCCTACCGGCTGAACTTGTCCAGGCCGGTGTAAAATGTCACGAACCACGTCCCCTGCGAGCAAGGCCGCGTGAACGAGTAATCCCGCATCGGGTGGACATGACGAAAGCGACAGGCCAACTGGTTCTGATGGATGTTTATAATGGCCGGAGGATGGAAGGCGTCAAACGCGGCGATATCAAAAAACTACTTGTGCTCGAAACTCTTCCCGCGCCCATCCATTATACCGGCGGTATGCAGCCGATAAGCCTGGGCGGCACATTTATATTGGAGAGGATTCTCGGGACAGTGCCGGTCGAGCCGGACGGTTCGGCTTACATGGAAGTGCCGGCGATGCGAAGTCTGTTCTTTGTGGCAATGGACGAAAACAACAACTCGGTCAAACGGATGCAGAGTTTCCTGATGGTCTCTCCGGGCGAGAAGACCAGTTGTGTCGGATGCCATGAGCAGCGTACCCGCACACCGGCCAACCCTGGCCGGAGCACACTTCGGGCCCTCAGACGTCCCCCCAATAAAATCAAGCCCATCTCCGACATACCGGACGTGTTTGACTTTCCGCGGGACATCCAGCCTATCCTCGACAAGCATTGCCTCAAGTGCCACGACTACGAAGTGACTGAGGCCGGCGGCCCACGCTCCGGCGGCGTCATCCTGAGCGGCGACCACGGCCCGATGTTCTCTCACAGTTACTTCGAGCTGACCATGCGGCGCCAGCTCGGAGACAATCGCAACCAGCCCAGGAGCAATCTTCCGCCAAGGACCATCGGCAGCAGTGCCAGTCCACTGATGAAGAAAATTAACGGCAGTCACCACTCCGTCGAGCTAACACCACACGAACGTGATATGATTCGTTATTGGATTGAATGCGGGGCACCATATCCCGGCACCTACGCGGCACTGGCCAGCGGGATGATAGGCGGCTATCTGGAAAACAGCCAGGACATCTCCGACCGTCAATGGCCCCGGACAAGGGCGGCTGCTGGAGCTGTCCAGCGCCGTTGTGCACGCTGCCACAATAAGAATTTCCTACCACTGCCGCGAGCGCTCTCCGGAGAGACCTTGAGGCACAGAGTATTTAACCTGACACGCCCGGAGAAATCCCTGATGCTGCTGGCGCCGCTGTCGAGCGAAGCGGGCGGGTATGGCCTCTGCAAGCCAAAAGGCAAGACCGGCGAGCCAGGCAAGTTTCAACCGCCTTTCGCCGATACCAACGACCCCGACTACCGGAAAATCCTGGCCCTTTGTATCGCAGGCAAGGAACATTTGGACAAAACCAAGAGGTTCGATATGCCGGACTTCCGTCCTCCGGCGTCCTATGTCCGGGAGATGAAAAGGTACGGCATTTTACCGAAAGACCCGCCGGAAGATATTGAGATAGACGTTTACGCGACCGACCGGGCCTACTGGCGGTCGCTATGGCATAGACCTGACGCTGCAATCGTGCCGGGCCGGTCCCGCACCAAAAAAGAATAGTACTCTGTGCAAATCACGTGTTATAGAGTACCAGCAACCGTATCCAAACTTTTTTGGTGCGGGATAAAGGAAGTACAATATGACCAAACGACAACGACCCATGAACAAGAAAAGAGCGCCGATATTCATGTTTCTGGCACTTGTTGGCTTCTCCACTGTCACGCTTGCCGCTAAAGCCGGCGACGAATATCTCTCGCCGCTGGAGCTGGTGGCGGACAATGAGGGCAAGATGCTGTACATAGCCGAAGCCACGGCGAAACAAGTGGCCGTGTTCGATATTGCCGCCGGCAAGGTTAAGAAAGTCATTTCGCTGCCCGAGAAGCCCAGCGGGTTGGCTCTGGCGCCGAACGCCCAGACACTCTACGTCACCGCAGGCGTGCCAAACGGAGGCGTCCACGTCGTCAACCTGAATACCGGCAAAATCGAACATACACTCCCCGCCAGGCACACACCTGCTGCACCGGTCCTCAGTCTCGACGGCAAAACACTCTACGTCTGCTGCCGATTCTTCAACAGCGTCGCAATCTACGACCTCACGTCCAAAAAGAGCGTTGCCGCCCTGACCGTTATTGCTGTCTCCAGAGAGCCTGTTGCCGCAGCTCTCACGCCGGACAGCAGGTTTCTGTTCGTAGCCAACCATCTGCCTGCGGGCGCAGCCGATGGAGACTACACGGCAGCAGTTGTCTCAGTTGTGGACGCCGACGCAAAAAAAGTAATTAACACCATCACCCTTCCCAATGGCAGTACCGGCCTACAAGACATTTGCATCTCGCCAGACGGCAAATACGCATACGTCACCCACATCCTCGCCCGCTATCAGCTCCCCACGACACAGTTAGAGCGGGGATGGATGAATACAAATGCCCTGAGCATCATAGATATACCAAAGAAGCAATTACTGAATACGGTCCTCCTCGACGACGTCGATTTGGGAGCAGCCAACCCCTGGGATGTGGCGTGCACCGACAACGGCAAGTATATCTGTGTCACCCACGCCGGCACTAATGAGGTGAGCGTCATCGACAGAACGAAGCTTCACAATAAATTGGCGAGCGTGGCAAAAGGGATAAAGGTATCTGACGTTTCGCTGTCGCCTTCCGACGTGCCGAACGACCTGTCGTTTCTGGTAGGTCTGCGACGTCGGCTCAAGCTCACCGGCAATGGGCTTCGCGGCCTGGCCGTAATCGGCACCAAAGCGTACGCGGCTGAATACTTCACCGACAGCCTCGGCGTTGTTGACATCGACCCGGAAAGTCTCCCTAAAGCCCGCTCCGTTGCGCTGGGACCCAGGAAACGCCTGACGAAAATACGCAAAGGCGAGATGTTATTCAATGACGCTTCGCTGTGCTTTCAGAATTGGCAGAGCTGCGCCAGTTGCCATCCCGGCGGCGGGCGTGTCGATGCCCTCAACTGGGACCTTCTAAATGACGGCATAGGCAATCCTAAGAATACCAGGAGCCTGCTGCTCGCCCACAAAACACCACCTGCCATGGCAACGGGCGTTCGTCCTGATGCCGAGGCCGCTGTTCGTGCCGGCATCAGGCACATCCAATTTGCCGTGCGTCCCGAAGAGGATGCGGTCGCGATAGATGAATATCTTAAGTCACTCAAACCTGTTCAGAGTCCCTATCTGGTCAAAGGCTGGATGAGCAAATCGGCAAAGCGAGGACGCAGGCTCTTCAACAAGGCAGGATGCGCTTCGTGCCACCCTTCTCCGTTATATACCGACCTTAAGAAATACAATATCGGCACGGGAAAAGGCCTGGACGAAAACCAGTCTTTTGATACCCCCACACTGATTGAGGCGTGGCGGACCGCGCCCTATCTGTACGACGGTCGTGCTGAGACCATCAAGGAAGTGCTCACCAGGCACAACGATGGCGATAAGCATGGAAAAACATCAACTCTGACCGACGAGGAGATAAATAGTCTCGCTGCATTTCTCCTCTCCCTTTAACAAAGCATAGCCCAAGACTATAACTCCAAAGAGCAAGCACGCACAAGCCCCCGCCGTTTTGCCTGGCAAATCGAAGCAGCGGGGGCCAATGTCAACTGTAAATTCTCTCACAACAGCCTAAAACAGTCTCAGGAACTTGAGAAGATAACTCTATCACAATTTTTTGCTGTAAGTTCAAATCTGTCAATATGCTACGGCATTTAGATATATACGCGGGTTTTCTTAAGGACGCAGCGAATTTTCGACAAAAATAGCAGAATTATTGATATATACTGTTTGACTTATCTCTACCTAAACAATAATATACCCGCTATCGACATCCGTAGATTTGTTTCGTTATAAGAAAAATCGAAGACTTGGACTTGTATTCAGGAAAAGTTAAGTTGAAACAATTAAGATTCTGTTAGATCAGAGTGATATTCCTCGACAAAGGGTAAACTTGGCAGCAGATTTACCTGCGCCAAGGCTTCACCTGCCTGGAAAAACTCCTCACGGCCTAACATCAGTCAGTGTGGACAATTTAATTAGCTTAAGGAGAATAAAATGGATAAAAGAACAAAATTTACCCTTGATGAAAATGAAATACCTACTCAATGGTATAACATCCTGGCAGATATGCCTAAGCCGATGCCGCCAATTTTGCACCCAGGTACAGGAAAGCCGGTAGGCCCAGACGATTTGGCTCCACTGTTCCCTATGGAGTTAATCAAGCAGGAAGTGAGCACTGAGCAATGGATTGACATCCCTGACCAAGTGCGGGATATTTATCGACTATGGAGGCCAACCACACTATTTCGGGCGCACAGACTGGAAAAAGCCTTGGATACACCAGCCAAGATTTTCTACAAGTATGAGGGCACAAGCCCACCTGGAAGTCACAAGCCCAATACTGCCGTAGCTCAGGCCTATTACAGTAAAATGGAGGGCGTAAAGCGCATCACTACCGAGACCGGAGCCGGGCAGTGGGGAAGTGCCCTATCCTTCGGTGGGGCCTGCTTTGGCCTTGAGATTAAGGTCTATATGGTCAGGATTAGCTATGACCAAAAGCCGTATCGTCGGGTAATGATGGAAACCTGGGGAGCCAAGTGCGTGCCCAGCCCCAGTCCTGATACCAAGGCGGGGCGGGATATGCTGGCAAAAGACCCCGATTGTCCCGGCAGCTTAGGCCTGGCTATCAGTGAGGCGGTAGAGGAGGCTGTCTCTCGTGATGATACCCACTATGCTTTGGGCAGCGTGCTTAACCATGTCCTGCTGCATCAAACCGTCAATGGCTTAGAGGCAAAAAAGCTAATGGAGAAGGCAGGTGTCTACCCGGATATTATCGTTGGCTGTATCGGTGGCGGCTCAAACTTCGCCGGGCTGTTTTTGCCCTTCGTCAAGGATAAAATTGACGGCACAAAGCCAGACCTCCGCATCATCAATGTGGAGCCGGCAAGCTGTCCTACCGTGACCAGGGGACCTTATGCCTATGACTTTGGCGATTCAGCCATGCTTACTCCATTGATTAAGATGTACACCCTCGGGCACGGCTTTATTCCACCTCCGGTCCACGCAGGCGGGCTGCGATACCACGGAATGGCACCTATTATATGCCATCTGCACGACTTAGGTCTCGTTGAAGCCAGGGCCGAACACCAGCTTGCCACCTTCGAGGCAGGAGTGACCTTTGCTCGTGCTGAGGGTATTATCAGCGCCCCCGAGACAAACCATTGTATTAAGGTAGCTATCGATGAAGCCCTCAAGTGCAAGGAATCCGGTGAGGCAAAAACGATACTCATTGCCCATAGTGGGCACGGACATGTTGATATGGCCGCTTATGACGCCTACTTTAGCGATAAACTCAAGGATTACGAATATCCCGAGGAGAAGATAAAGGAGGCACTGGCTGAGCTGCCCAAAATGTCCGCCGAATAAAGAAAAAACGGCAAATGGTAAATCTGTTCTGAGGTCAAACTTCTAATGCAGACACGGTTCTTGCTGCAAAAAAGGGCAAAAAAACAGAAAATTTATTACTTGATTCGCTCATATATGCCGATAAACTTGATGAGCTTGGATGCCGATAAGCTGCTTAAAGTCTTTTTGGCTGCATGATGTAAAGTCACTATAAAACGTTGTGAAGAATTAAGTAAGGTTTTTTTAAGGAGACAGGCATGAAGAAAGAAGGAATTTTATTGACTGTGGTGGTCTTGTTGATTGTTACCGGTGTGGCTCAGGCCCAGGTAGGAGAGCTGCACGGAGCGGTTGAGTTCGCCTTTCAGAGCAAGTATATCTGGCGAGGCTTCGACCCGTACGGAGACAAGAGCGCAATTCAGCCGTCCATCGACCTGGACCTATTTGACACCGGCTTTGGGCTCAACGTCATGGCTCACAGGGCAAATTCATCCGGGTATGAAAACGGCGAACGTTGGGACTACACCTTGTATTATGGCAACAAACTCTTTGAAGACGAACTCTATGCGACCAACTGGAGAATGGGTTATGTGTACTATAATTACCCGGATATGACCAGCCACACCGAGGACAGTGCAGACCTGCAGGAACTACATTGGGTTTTTTCCTGGCCGAATGTCATTCCGGTTGAAGGCTTAGTTCCAACCTATGTGCTTGTTAAGCTCTGGCCCTCCAACAGCGGCAGCCTGGCTAATGAGGCCTCTGGTTTCGCACACATCTTCATGCTTGACTATGGCCTGAAGTTGCCGGGCATTCTGCCTGATACTGATGAACAGATTCTAAGACTCCACACAGAACTCATCTACAATGATGGAGTCGACCCACGCCCGGGCAGTGCAGGTGTGGACCATGATTGGTCGAACATAGTCTTTGGTATCGCAACGGACTTTGACCTTGGCAACAATGTGACCTTCACTCCGGGACTTTATCACCAGATCACAATGGATGATTCGGTCAATGACGACCAGGACGAAACCTGGGTCAGCCTGAGTCTGAAATACAATTTTTAGCAGCTTTTTAGTTAATTCTCTGGGCTCTGCCGACGTCCAAAACGCGGCAGAGCCCTTTAATCCAGGACCGTGCTGACGCTGATAAACACAAATACCATGCTTCCGCCGATCGGTCCGATAGGTTTAGACTACATCGCCGGTAGTGCCACACGAGCAGGTATAACAACAGATGTCCTTGATTTATGCCTCGCCGACGAGCCCCTCAATACAATTAAACAATATTTTTCCACCCATACCACACATCTGGTCGGTCTCTCTTTCCGAAATGTAGATGATTGCTTCTGGCCCAGTGCCGCATGGTTCGTTCCGGGACTAAAAGATACAATTAAAACTGTCCGAAGCATGACCGACGCGCCGATTGTAATCGGCGGTGTTGGCTTTTCGGTTTTTGCAGAGGCCATTCTTAAATATACAAACGCTGATTTTGGCATCCGCGGTGACGGAGAAACAGCAATAATTTCTCTTATCCGCCGGTTACAAAAGCCAGAAAAATTCACGGAGGTCCCCGGTCTTATTTGGCAAAAGGATGGAAAGATTTACAATAATTCACCATCGTGGCCGGACACAATCTCCCTGATAACAGCCCGCGATTTCATTGATAACCGCAGCTATTTTAAAAACGGCGGACAATGTGGATTGGATACCAAACGCGGCTGCAATCGCCGCTGCATATATTGTGCCGACCCACTGGCAAAAGGAACTAAACTCAGACTGCGAGAACCCTCAGAAATTGCCGAGGAAGTTCGTTCTTTACTATCGCAGGGAATAGATGTATTGCATTTTTGTGACTCAGAGTTCAATGTTCCTCGAAGTCATGCTTATGCAATTTGCCAGGAGCTCATCCGGCATTCTCTCGGAAACAAAATCCGATGGTACGCCTATATGTCACCAACGCCTTTTGATGAAGAATTAGCTCAGAAAATGGCCCAGGCCGGCTGTGCCGGCATCGACTTTACTGGTGACTCGGCTAATTCTTTGATGTTGAAGACCTATCGGCAGCAGCACAATAAAGATGACCTTGCTTCTGTGGTCAGGCTTTGCCGCCTACACAACATCGCTGTTATGATAGACCTTTTGTTGGGCGGGCCGGGTGAAACACCGCAAACAGTGCGGGAAACAATTGATTTTATTAAAAAGATTAATCCCGATTGTGCAGGTGCTGCATTAGGCATAAGAGTTTATCCAAATACTTCTATGGCAAAAATAATCGCTCAGGAGCTGAGAGGGAGAACGGATTTTAACATCTGTCGAAAATATACGGGGGCAATCGATTTGTTGAAACCAACTTTCTACATATCCAACGCGTTGGGCGAGCATCCGGCGGAGCTGGTAAGGGATTTGATTGACGGCGACGAAAGGTTCTTTGAGCCTGCCGTAGAGACCGACCGTAAAGCCGCCGAGAACGGTGATACAGCCAATTATAACTACAATGAGAACCTGCCGCTAATACAGGCAATCCAGAAAGGTGCGCGTGGAGCATACTGGGACATCTTACGACAACTTTGAGAGGGACAAAAGC
>DUZJ01000037.1 GCA_013349615.1 Planctomycetota bacterium
AAATCTGTTCTGTCCAAATCGCTCTTACGCGCAGCCTCCCGGCGATACTTTTGAACAGCTTCTTTTCTTTCCTTACTTGTAATTTTATCTACAAGCGGATGCTCAGGCGCCAATACCATATAGGTCGCACCGAACAAGGTATCAGGGCGGGTAGTAAATACGCGAATGGTTTCATCAAAACCATCGACCTTGAAATCAACGTCTGCACCGACACTCTTGCCTATCCAATCGATTTGCAGTTTTTTTATCGATTCCGGCCAATCCACTTCGGCTAAATCTTCGAGCAGCCTTTCAGCGTACTTTGTTATTCGCAGCATCCACTGGCGCATCGGCTTTCTGATTACCGGATGGCCTCCACGTTCGCTAATGCCTCCGATGACTTCCTCATTCGCCAGGACGGTCCCAAGAGCCGGGCACCAGTTGACGGCAACTTCGGCTTCATAAGCGAGTCGGTGGTCATCTATATACTTTTGCTTCTCGGCCGAACTCAAGCCATCAGGAATTGGCAGCTCTTCAATCGGCCTGGCCCTTTGTTCGGTTTCGTCGAAGAAACTGTTGAAGAATTTTAGAAATATCCACTGTGTCCACTTGTAGTAATTCGGGTCGGTGGTATTGACTTCGCGGTCCCAGTCATAACTAAAACCGAGCGATTTGATTTGCCTGCGGATGTTATCAACATTTTTCGCAGTTGTTGCTTTTGGGTTTGTGCCTGTCTGTACGGCATACTGTTCCGCCGGCAAACCGAATGCGTCCCAGCCCATAGGATGCAGGACGTTAAAGCCTTTCATCCGTTTATAGCGGGCGACTATATCGCTTGCGGTATAACCTTCCGGATGGCCAACGTGCAGGCCGGCAGCGCTGGGGTAGGGAAACATATCCAGCACATAGTATTTGGCCCTGGAATCATCGCGGTCTTTTGCCTTGAATGTCTTGTGCTCGGCCCAGAACCGCTGCCATTTCTTTTCTATTGCATTGAAGTTGTAGCCGGCCTTTTTCATTTTTCTCAATCTTTTATCATATCATTTCATTCGTTTTATAAGTTTTCGTCACAAGATAAATTAAATATCCAATAAAATCCACTAAAATCCGTTGGCTGTTGAAACCAAAAATTCAGCAGAACCAGAAGGACATGGCCCTTGGAGAGGCATTGCTGATTCAGTTTAAGCAGATGTCTCACTTCCTGCATCAACGCGACAAAATTCACAAAAATCAATTCGACCGACGTGTGTTGGGAATAAAAAAATGGGTCCCTGCCTTCGCGGGAATGACAATAAGGCGTCGCCGTTCCGGCGACGGCTAAACGTGTAATGGGGCGGTGGGGATTGGTGTTTTGGATTTAACTTGTGGGTACGGCTGGACGATAGTATAATGCGAATTAGGTGTGGCGGAAATTGGTTCTGCCGGAATAGAAGCCGTTAAACTGAGCTGAGGAGCAATTTTATGAAGACAAGAAAATCTTACCTTTTGATTGCGATGATGTTGGTAGTTGTTTGTGCAGTTGGATTGAGCATCGGCGCTCGTTCGGAAAAGAAAGACGTGTTGACGACAGGGGAGAAAGCGACAGGCACAAAAGCAGAGAGCCGTTTCAAGACTGAGATGGACAAGATAAGCTATATTATTGGCATGCAAATCGGTACCGATATGAAGTCTCAAGGCATAGAGCCTAATGTGAAACTGCTGGCCGAAGGTATCGAAGAAGCGCTGGCCGGGAAAGAGCCTGCGATAAACCAGGCCGAACAGCAGAGTATCATGATGGAGTTTCAACGAAAAATGCGTGAAAAGATGCAGGAAAAACAACGGTCGGAGGCGATGAAGAACGTGGGCAAAGCAAGTGCATGGAAATTGCAACTCAAAAAGCCGGAATTGATGAAGTTCGATTCCAATAAGGACTACTTCTGGATTCTGGAGACGAGTAAAGGAAGGATACGCATCAAACTTATGCCGGACATCGCTCCTATGCATGTTACGAGTACAATCTTTTTGACGAAAAAAGGCTTTTATGACGGATTGACTTTTCATCGTGTCATTCCGGGTTTTATGACGCAGGGCGGCTGTCCGCTCGGCACGGGAACCGGCGGGCCGGGTTATAAATATGGCGGCGAAATTAAACCCAATGTGAAACATGACAGGCCTTACCTTCTGAGTATGGCGAACGCGGGGCCCGGAACGGATGGGAGCCAGTTCTTCCTTACATTCAAAGCGACGCCCTGGCTTGACGGGAAACATACCATCTTTGGTGAAATAGTTTCGGGCCAGGATGTTATGAAAAAACTGGAAGACGCCGGCAGCCCAAATGGAACACCCAAGGAAAAATTACTAATCATCAAGGCGCGTATTGAAGAGAAAGGTAAGTAATCTTGTGAAGAGTTAATTAGTTCCTGTTGCGGAAAGCCGAAATTGGCAATGTCACCCCTGCGAAAGCAGGGGTCTATGGCCTAAAAACTGGATTCCCGCTCCGTCTAAAGCCGGATCTGCGATTTCGCGGGAATGACAAAATGTTGTTTCCACAACAGATACTATTTAATAGATTCCTCGACTGCGCAAGCAGAATAGAGAAAATCAAACTTACACACAATACCTGACTCTATCCACGAAAACGAGCCACTTGCACAAAGCAGCTTTCTATCTTATCATAGGCTTATGGTGAAAACAAAAAAGATACAAGTCCGAACAAAAGGCAATTGTGATATCGTTAATATCACCGAGCAGGTCGGGGAGGTTGCAGCACAAACGGGTGTTAGTGAGGGAACTGTTACGCTTTTTAATGTCGGCTCAACGGCGGGAATTACAACGACGGAGTATGAGCCGGGGCTGGTCAATTACGATATTCGCGCTGCGTTCGAGAAAATCGCACCGACAAATGGCCGCTATGAGCACGAAGAGACCTGGCACGACGATAATGGGCACTCCCATGTGCGTGCTTCCCTGCTGGGGCCATCTCTGAGTGTGCCGGTGGTTGACGGGCGACTTACTTTAGGGACGTGGCAGCAAATCATCCTGGTCGATTTCGATACCAGGCCAAGAACAAGAACGGTCATCTGCCAGATAACCGGCGAGTAAACAATTGACTATTTACTGTTTACTATTTATTATTGAAGTGAACGGATATTTAGCAAGAACCGTAAATAATTAACAGTAATAGTTTATTTGAGTCTCCTATTACTATGGATATCCGGCGTGTAAAAACAGTTTGCGTAATGAGCATGCTGCTTATTGGTTTCCATATAGGCGGCTGTGGGGATGGGGGGCGAGAAAGAACATCAGGACTTGTCCTCGATAAAGAACTGGGCACTACAATAGGGTCGCTGGCGGAGGTGGTCTCTGTTGGTTTGCTCGGCGTTGAAGGATACGGGGTAGTGGGTGGATTGAGAGGAACAGGCTCTGCGGAATGTCCGCCAGAACTTAGAGCATACCTCGAACAATATATCCTGAAGCAATTGCCCGAGCCCAGAATGAATGTTGAACGATTTATCAGCAGTCACGATACCGCTGTAGTATCAGTGAAGGGACAGATGCCGGCAGCCGTTATGAAAAACCAACATTTCGATGTTAGAGTATCCGCCCTGCCTGGTACGCAAACAACTTCCCTGGAAGGCGGCTGGTTGTATAAGGCTGAACTCAATCAAGCAGGCAGATTCGGCGCCTCTACACAAGTCTTAGCTGCGGCGGAAGGCCCGGTCTTTGTAGATACGCTCGGCAGCGGCAGAACGGATAAAGTCAGCTATGTTCTTGGTGGAGGAAGGGTGCTTGATGAGTATCCGGTAAGTCTGGTACTTCGGAAGCCGGATTTCAGAATTGCAAACGCAGCTCGCAATCGCCTGAATTGGCGTTTTGGGCCTAACACAGCGAGAGCAGTTTCGCCCAGACAGATTGAATTGAATGTGCCGGCTAAATATGGCGACCGAAAACAGCGGTTCATCTCAATCGTCAAGACAATGTATCTTGCGCAAACGCGGGAAATTACAAAAGAGAGAATAAAGACGTTTGCTGGAAGACTTGCTGTTTCACAAGACAAGGAGGCAAGTGAGATTGCTCTTGAGGCGATAGGCAATGAGAGCCTCGGCAAGCTGTCAGCTCTGTTGAATTCGCGTTATGAAGAGGTGCGTCTGCGAGCAGCCAGATGTATGCTTAATCTGGGCAGTGACGTTGGTGTGGAGACCCTTGGGAAAATAGCAATGGACAAGGCTTCGGCGTATCGGGTGGAGGCCCTGGAGGCGGTCACGGCGACGGCGAGGCGCAATGATGCGGCTGCGATATCACGACTACTGCTGCAGGATGAAGATTTTAATATCAGATTGGCTGCATACGAGCAACTTCGAAAATTAGATGATATTGCTGTAACACGAAGGCCCATCGCACGTAGTTTTCATCTGGAACAAATTGCACAAACAGCACCCAAGGCGATTTTTGTTTCGCGCAGCGGCAAGCCTCGAATTGTGTTGTTCGGCGCACCGATATTCTGCCGAGACAATGTCTTTGTGCAGTCAGCCAACGGCGAGATAACAATAGACTCGCGGGCCGGTCAAAAATACGTCTCGGTGATGCGTAAACATCCCACACGACCTACGATGATAGGTCCATTGAAAAGCTCTCGTGAACTCTGCGATATTATTGAAACAGTCTGCGAAGAGCCGCTTAAAAGGACTGAGCAAGGACGCCTTGGTTTAGGTGTCTCGTATGCCGATATGATAGCTCTTTTGAAGCAGATGTGCGAGAAAGGGGCTATAGAAGCGGAGTTTAAGGCTGGGCCCCTGCCGAGAATCGAATAAGGCAGATTTTTGACGTTATTTCGACCGGTTTGCACTGTACGTCTTTATGACGTATTTCTTATCGCGTTTTCCCTTCTATATTCAGGCAAAAATTTGCACGTTGCGCAGGTCTGAAAAAAACCATTTTTTGCTTGAAATATGATGGAAATACGGTATGCTGTTTATATGTGTTTTTAGGCTATCCGGGAGGGAACAGCTAAAATGCGTTTCTTTTAGCACTTCTCCTGAGTTGCCATGGTACGGTCGAGTTTTTACAATGCATAAAAGCGTAAAAAATACACTTATTTCAGGAGGGCAAAAAATGCGGAAAGCAAATCCAAGCACGTCGCTGTTAATGCCAGTATTGCTCGTAGGGATGGTTTGCAGCATTGCTGTAGGAAGAACCGTCTACGTTGACAACGATGGGCCTGCGGATTTCCATACGATTCAGGCAGCTATCGACGATTCCAACGACGGCGATACCATCATCGCTGCTGATGGCACTTATACCGGCAAGGGCAATCGAGATATCGGTTTTCTCGGCAAAACAATTACCGTCCGCAGCGAAAACGGCCCTGAAAACTGCATAATCGACGTTAAGGCGTCACAATCTGACTGGCATAATGCATTCTACCTGCATGAAGGAGAGAATAAAAAGTCCACAATTGACGGCTTTACTATTACCGGCGGCTATACGTATCTGGGTGGTGGGATTCAATGCAACAACAGCAGCCCTACTATTAAGAATTGTATAATTACGAAAAACACAGCCGGCTGGGGTGGTGGTATTATGCTTGAAGAGAGCAATGCATCAGTTATTCACTGTATTATCAGTAACAATGTAGTCTGGGACGGCGGTGGTGGTATATTTAATCAGTACTACAGTACTTCCACCATCAATAGCTGTACAATTACAGGAAACAAGGCGGCATTTATAGGCGGTATTTTGTGTTACAGTAGTAAAGCAAGTGTGAAAAATTGTGTGCTCCGGGCCAACCGTTCATGGTATGAAAGTGAAGTTCGTTTGCACGATTCGTCAATCAGTGTATCATACTGTAATATATCGGGAGGGAAATCATCGGTATATGTTGATGAGACAAGTACGCTATACTGGGGCCAAGGGAATATTGATGCCGATCCCTGCTTTGGTGAGCCGGGTTACTGGGACGCCAACGGGACACCTGAAGATGAAAATGATGATTTCTGGGTGGAAGGTGATTATCATTTGAAGTCGCAGGCGGGCAGGTGGGACGCAAACGAGGGACGATGGACGATAGACGAGGTAACGAGTTCGTGTATTGATGCAGGGGATCCGATGAGTCCTATTGGTCTTGAGCCATTTCCGAATGGCGGCAGGATTAATATGGGGGCGTACGGCGGGACGGCAGAAGCAAGTAAATCATACTTTGGCGAGCCGGTTTGCGAAACGATTGTCGCAGGGGATATAAACGGAGACTGTAAGGTAAATTTCAAGGACTTTGCACTTATGGCTTTGCACTGGCTGGAGGACAGCAATCTTGATCGCTATTGTATAGTTGAAGACGATGTAAAATACTGCATTAGAACGGACAAGTCGGTTTATCATTTGGGAGAGACAGTTGGAATCTTATACAGGATTACTAATCTGAGAAGTGTACCTGTGAGTTTAGGATGGACTAATTTTTTGCCCCCATCCTGTTATCACTTCGTTATCGCGTACGAAAACGGCGAACATGTTTGGCTGTGGTTATGGCGAAGGCTTCCGATTCCTTCTTGGGAGTTTATTTTGGATGCATATGAGTCGAAAGAATACGAAATCGGCTGGGACATGATAAACGATAATGGGACAGCTCAAACGGAAGACGACTTTCCAGCAGGTCCCGGTGTTTACAATATAACCGGAGAATTACTCGCCGGTGACGAAGAAGACAGGGTGAGAGTCTCCGTGTCTGTTAATGTGAGAGAGTGAATCACAATTGTGCGGTCAAAGGCTGGAGAATAAAAGAGAGTGCCCCCACCCTCTTGCTGCTCGGCTTTGGCGTCCTTTTATTTGATTCTTTCCTGTTTTGTACGTATCCAGCCTGATTTATTCTCAGTTGGTTTTGACATTCCTTCGTTGCACTTCTGCCTGTCTTTTTGTAGTATATATGTGAGTTTACCGGCCAAAAAAGGCATATCACACGAAGGGTAAAATATGCAGGCTAATTGTCAAGAGAAACGAGGCGTTCGGCCGATAATAAAAGTAAAAGTTGACCAGAATGGAGTGCGCCGGCAGGGTGACACGAATTATCGGATGTAACTATAGGGTGAAATAATGAGACTTGAAAAAATTGTTCTGAACGGATTCAAAAGTTTCGCCGACAAGACAGAATTTTGTTTCGAATCGCCAATAACGGCGATTGTGGGGCCTAACGGGTGCGGTAAAAGCAATATAGTCGATGCGGTCAAGTGGGTGCTTGGGGAACAAAGCGTCAAGAGCCTGCGAAGCGACCAGATGGCTGACGTGATATTCAACGGGAGCGGCAGCAGAAAGGCCCTTGGTACGGCTGAAGTGAGCCTGCTGCTATCTAATCCCAATGGGACCGGAGCCAGAGGGCTGCCAATTGAAACCGATGAAGTCCAGATTACACGGAGGATATACAAGAGCGGTGAGAGTGAATACCGGATAAATAACAAAATCTGCCGATTGAAAGATATTCGAGAATTGTTTATGGACACCGGCGTAGGAGCCAGGGCCTACTCGATTCTCGAGCAGGGACAGATTGAGCAGCTCTTAAACGCATCGAAAACAGACAGAAGGATTGTATTCGAAGAAGCGGCGGGCATAAGCAAATATAAGGCGCACAAAAAAGAGGCACTTCGCAAACTGGAACGCAGTGAGCAAAACCTGCTGCGACTTGCGGATATCCTGGGCGAAGTGACAAAGCAACTGCGGAGCGTGAAATACCAGGCGGGCAAAGCACGAAATTACCTTCGATATACCCAAAGGCTCAAGGAGCTTCAGGTCAATTACTCGCTGGCTGAATATGCAAAGAACCAGTCGCTGCTGAGAGAGAAAGAAGCCGACCTTGCGCAGGAGCAGGAGCAGTTTGAGCGCCTGACAGCAGGGGCAGCAAAAGAAGACAATCTAATCGGCGGGCTGAGACAAAAACTAACAGAGACCAAGAACAAGCTGAATAGCACGGGAAACTTACTTGTTGCTGTTCAGAGTAAGATCGAGCAGAGCCTGCAGCGGATTGAGTTTTTGCGAGCGAGGATTTCAGAACTGCAGCAACGGAAGAATTCGGCCGGTGAGAGAATTGCAAGACTTCGGGAACAGGAAAAGCTCTTTAAGGTAGATTCATCGCGCCTACGAGGTGAGCTGGCAGAGTCTGAAAAGACGCACGAAGAAAAGAGCGGAGCTGCCGAGCAAGTCGAGAAAGCCGTCCAGACAATAAGCTCCGAATGTGCGTCGCTGGAGGCGGAGCTGGAAGATGAGAAATCCGGCGTAATCGATATAGTCAGGAGGACGGCGCAACTTCACAATGAAATCCAGAGCATATCATTTTATCGTAATAATTTATCCAGCCAGAAGGACCGTTTGTCCGGCAGGGCAAAACACGCCCACGCGGAACTTGAGAAACTGCTTACCGAAAAGGCACAACATAATACGCGGCTGGGCGATATCGAAAAAGTGTTGGACGAATTGACGGAGAACCTGGAATCCAAGCGCAAAGAGTCAGAAGAAATCAACAATCTGCTCACAGCGGACAACAAGCGATTGGCCCACAGCAAAGATGCTCGAAGTACACTGAGCGGTGAATCAGCGATATTGACGGACATGGAGAAAAGGTGCGAGGGACTTACAACGGCTGTTAAAAACATTCTGCAAAACAGGTCGGTCGAAAACAACAAACTGGACTACGTCGAAGGCGTCATGGCGGATATTATTGCGGCTGATTTCGAGCACGCAAATGCCGTCGAGGCGGGGCTTGAGAGCAAAACCGACGCCCTGGTAGTCAACAGCACAAGAAGGCTGCTGGCCGACAAGGAAACGATTGAAAAACTTGACGGCAGAGTGAGTTTCATAAGTCTTGACAAAACAGGGCCGTTTGTGGACACAAAAGACCTGTCAAAATTTGACTGCGTAAAAGGGAGGCTTGCCGAATTCGTAAAGTACGAGAGCAAATACGCGCCATTAGTTTGGAACCTGCTTGGCAAGACGATAGTCGTTGACTCGATTGATGCGGCAGTTGAACTGTCCGGTGAGTTGGGACAGGAGTATAAATTTGTTACGCTCAAGGGCGAATTCCTGAGCGCGGACGGCTCAATAAAACTTGGGCCTTTGCGGAGCACATCGGGTCTGATATCGCGAAAGAGCCGACTGCGGCAATTGCAGCAGACCATTGCTAATATTACAGGTGAAATCGAGACGCTCGAAAAACAAATTGAGAAAAACGAACAGGCAAACGAACACCTGGTGAAATTGTGCAAGGGGCTGCGAACGGCTGTTTATGAAGCGAATACTGAAAAGATGCAGGTAAGCTGGAAGCTGCGTGAATTCGAAGAAAATATAAAGCGCCTGCGTGAAGAAGAGAATTTAGCGGCCGGTGAGATTGATTTGCTGGAAACCGAGATTGCCGGGTCGGTCCAAAAAGAATACGATTCGAAGCAGAGACTTCAGGAGCTTGAGACGGTAAACAGCCAGCGGACGTCGCGTATAGAAGAGCTCGAAGGAAGATACGCCGAACACAAAGGTCTGCTGCAGAAAGAATCGAGCCGACTTACCGATTTGAAGGTTGCGGTGGGACAAATTACAGAGCATCGTAAGGCCCTTAAGCAGGCAATTGCGCATCTTGGTCGCCAGATGCAGGCAAACCGAACGGCAGCAGAGTCGGCGCTAACGGAAATACAAAACTGCGGCGAACAACTGACGGAAGCAGAGAGGGACGTTCTTAACTGCGAAGCGTCTGCGTCCGAGCTGTATGTCGAAAAAGAAGAGACGCAGGAAGGCAGCAAAGAGCTGGCAAGAGTAATAGAAAAGCTGCTCGAAGAACAAAAACAAAAAGAAGAGCTTATCCGACACAAACGGGAGAAGATACACGAGGTTGAATCCGGTATTAGCGAGCTTAAGGTGGGAATTGGCCAGTTAGAGGTAAAGGGACAGGGTCTGGTTGAAAGGGTGCAGGAGGAGCTGCAGATTGATTTGGCGGCTGCCTATGAAGATTACAGGCAGGGCGAGGTGGACTGGGAGGCGGTGAGAGAAGAAATAGCAGGGCTTCGCGGGAAAATCGCACGATTAGGAAATGTCAATCTTGACGCGATAGACGAGCAGGAAAGCCTTGAAGAGCGATATAACTTTTTGAGTAAACAGGTTGAAGACCTGAATACAAGCAAAACTCAACTTCAGCAATTGATAAGCCGTCTTAACAAAAAGAGCAGAGAGAAATTCAGGACAACATTTGAAGAAATCAGGATTCATTTCCAGGATGTGTTCCGCAGGCTGTTCGGCGGTGGTAAGGCCGACATATTCCTCGAAGATGCCGACGATATCCTGGAGGCGGGGATAGAAATAATGGCTCGGCCTCCCGGCAAGCAAACGATGAGTATCTCTTTGCTTAGCGGCGGGGAAAAGGCGCTGACCGCAATCGCCCTGCTGTTTGCGATTTTCACGACGAAGCCGTCCCCATTCTGCTTCCTTGATGAAATCGACGCGGCCCTTGACGAGGCAAACAATGAGCGGTTCAATCTTATGGTGCGGGAATTTCAAAAGAATTCGCAGTTTATCATAATCACGCACGCCAAGCGCACGATGAGCATTGCGGATGTGCTGTTTGGGATAACGATGCAGAAGCAGGGAGTGAGCAAGAAGATAAGCGTCAGATTCGATAAGTTTGAAGAGGAAGAGGAAACGGCGGCGGTAGCATAATCGTATTGTGTTCCTTCGGCTACGCTCAGGACAAGCATGCGTATCGCGTTTTGCGTTGAGTATTAGCGTGTAGAGTTATGAAGAAGTGCCCCTTTTGCGCAGAGGAAATTCAGGATGAGGCGGTGAAGTGCCGTTTTTGCGGCGAGTTTCTTGATAAATCCATCAAGCCGAAGGGAAAATGGTATTTTAGCACGTCTGTTGTCGTAATTGCCCTGCTGTGCGTGGGGCCGCTTGCCCTGTCGTTAGTGTGGTTCCATCCGCGTTATAAAATTATTACCAAGGCCGTCATCACAGTGTTGGTTATCGTTTTTACTTTTTTGTTAGGCTATTTAGTAATACAGGTGTACGCTCGATTACTGAAATCGATAAGTGACCTCGGGATTCGATAATTTCGTATTGTTGCAGACGAGCAGATGGGCTATCACCTGGTCGCCATCATAGCAGTATTTTGTCGTGTTGCTGTCAACAGTTCTGGATACACACCTTCACTATTCAAAACGCTATGCCATTATTGCTATCCAAATCGCTGCCGCAGACAACAATACCGAAAAAAGTGTTCTGAATGCAAACCTCTTTGTCAAAAGCAGCCTGACAATAAAAAAGATTGTTAAAAACAGAATCCCGAATCCTTGAATAACGATAAGGAAAATCCTAATAGAATCAAAGGACAATCCAAGTAATATAATCCATAGGATACCTGCGCCTGCTGTAATATTAAGCATCCACTCCAAGTATCGCTCGTTAAATGGTTTTAGTTGTCCTTGTTCGCGGCAGTCTGTAAGCTCAAACGGCATGTATTTTCTTTTAATGTGAATGATAATTCCTGCGATCAGAATTGACTCCGCCAGTACAAATGTCATTAAAGTAGCCAAGCCTCCTTGTGGTTTTGGAATAATGTTATTCTCGACGAGCACAATTGCCACGATAGCAACAGGTATCCATACCAGGACCTGGAAAATCAAAAAGAGTAACGAAATACACATGCTCAAGGCAGCTATATTTCCAACAATATAATCAGAAGATATCTTTTTATTCATTTCAACTATCATAAGTCACTTCTAAGCGATACGAATATGATGACCCTATCAAAGTGTTAATAGAAGTCATTACCGTCCGCAATATCTATCTTACATATCGGCTCATCAAAACACTGGCTGTATAGGAATTTCCGTAATAAATCGTCGTTTTCGTTATAAATGTGAGAGAATGAATTTGGCAGTTGAAAAGCCGGGTGATTGTTTGTAGAATGCGGCGTTCTTATCTTGGATATTTTGGATAGATTTCTGCTCCTTCGACTTTGCTCAGGACAATTTTGGCAGGAACGACAAAGGTTTTGCAATGACGGAAAGACTTGATAAGCATATTTTGAAGAACGGGATGGTCCTTCTCGGCGAGCCGATGGAGGCGGTCCGCTCGGTGGCGTTTGGTTTTATGCTGCCGGGAGGGGCGGCACGGCTTCCGGACGGCTGCTGCGGGGCCGGGAGCATTATTACCGACTGGATTTTCAGGGGGGCAGGCGATAGAAACAGCAGGAAACTGGGGGATGCGCTTGACGGATTAGGGCTGCACCGTGCCAGCTCGGTGGGCAGCTCTCATATAGGTGTTGGAGCAGCGCTGGAGAATGAGAACTTGTCGCAGGCCCTGGATTTGTATGCTGATATTATACTTGAGCCGCACCTGAAAGATGACCAATTTGAATTAGCGAAACAATTGGCAATTGATAGTGTGCACGCTTTAGACGATGACCCGCGGCATAAGGTAATGCTGAAGCTGCGAGAAAAATTCTATCCGAGTCCTTTGGGACGCAGTACCCTGGGAAATATCGACGAGTTAACGGCTTTGACGGCCAAGAGTACAAAAGCGATTATTAAGGACAAATTTAATCTGTCGGAAACGACTTTTGCTGTTGCGGGCAAATATGATTTCGATGCCGTCGCCACCCAAGTGGAAAGTCTGTTTGAAACAGGCCGAAAGAAAGCCCTTGAACCGGTTACGTTGGGCGCCAAAGCAGGAAAATATACCCATATAGACAGCGATGGTGCGCAAGTGCATATCGGCCTGATGACCGAGACAGTTAAACCAACCGATGAGGACTATTACAATGCGATGGTGGGGGTATCGGTTCTTTCCGGCGGAATGAGCACCAGATTGTTTACAGAGGTGAGAGAAAAACGCGGTTTGTGCTACGCGATCGGAGCGCGGTATCATGGTCTGAAGGATGCGGCGGGTATAATGTGCTACGCGGGCACGACGCCGGAAAACGGGCAGGAAACAGTCGATTGTGTAATCGGCGAGTTCAACCGGCTCAGTGAAGGAATCAGTGAAGAAGAAATCCAGCGGGCAAAAGTGGGTTTGAAAAGCTCACTCATTATGCAAAGTGAATCGTCGAGCAGCCGGGCAGGTGGAATTGCGAGCGATTACTATATGTTCGGCAGAGTCCGCAGCCTGGATGAAATAAAGAGTAAAGTCGAGGCAACGAGCGTTGATTCGGTTCTGGGATTTTTGCGAGATAATAAGTTCAAAGATTTTACGGTGGTCACAATCGGCCCAAAGGAAGTGAAAGTTAAGTAGAGCCAGGTATGGAATTCAAGCAGCATAAATTGGCAAATGACTTAAGCTTGATTGGCGAAGTAAATAAATCCGCAAAATCGGCAGCGGTTGGTGTCTTCGTCAAGACCGGTGCGCGGGACGAGTCCGAGCAAATAAATGGCGTGTCGCATTTCCTGGAGCATATGCTGTTCAAAGGCACGGAGAGGTTAAGTGCGCTTCAAGTCAATGAGGCATTCGACAGAACGGGAGCAGATTTTAACGCCGCCACAAGTGAGGAAAATACTTTTTTTTACGCCAGGGTCCTGCCTGAATATTTAGTCGAGGTAACAAAGCTGTGGATTGAGCTGATGAGGCCTTCCCTTCGAGATGATGATTTCGACATCGAAAAAAACGTCATTAAAGAAGAAATTGCGATGTATAAGGACCTGCCGAGCTTCGACGTTATGGACAGATGCAGAAGTCTGCACTTCGACAGTCATCCGTGCGGCAATAGTGTCCTTGGCAGCGAAGATAGTATCACCAACCTGACTGCGGAACAGATGCGGGACTATTTTGCAAAGCGTTATGCACCCAATAATATGGTATTGGCCTGCGCGGGTAATTTTGATTGGGGTCAGATCTGTTCGATTGCTGAAGAGACCTGCGGCAATTGGCAAAAGCAGGATGTTGTCAGGGAGCTGGGGCACTGCCCAGGCAGCAAAAAGAAGGAGCGCATTGAAAAACCGAATCTGGCCCGCGAACATATATGCCTGATGAGTGCCGGTGTGTCCGCTCAAGACCCGAGGAGGTTCGCCGCTTCACTGTTGGGCACTATTGTCGGCGATGACGTCGGCTCACGTTTTTTCTGGGAGCTTGTCGACAAGGCATTGGCGGAAGCGGCAGTTATGCAATTCGGAGCTATGGATGGTACGGGTGTGTTTCACAGCTACATCCGCTGCAGCAGTGAGAACGTCGCCAAGGTCCTCGAAGTTGTTAAAGATATATTCGGCGGTCTTTCAAGTGGTGGGATAACCAAAGATGATTTAAGAAAGGCAAAAAATAAGATATTAAGCTCATTGGTAATCAAGAACGAGCTGCCGATGGGCCGGCTGCTCGACCTGGGCTTTAACTGGATATATTTAGAGCAGTATCGCACTGTCGAGGAGGATATTGAAGCGATTAAAGCTGTTACTGTTGATTATGTTCATTCGCTAATAGAGCAATTTGAACTGGGTGATTTCACACAACTTTCAATAGGACCTTAAAGAAATTGATTATTGATTATTGATTATTTTGAGATTGCTTCGCTTCGCTCGTAATGATAGTTAGAAATAGATTCCTCGGCTCCGCTCGGAATGACAGAAGCTAAAAGCTCCGCCCCGGACGTGGAAGTGCAACACGCGATACGATATAAATAGAGGACACGCTAAACAGGATACGTAATCCAAGACAGGAGGTACAAATATGTGCAAGCAAACGAGAAGAGAATTCCTTAAAACGGCGGGCCTGGCTGCGGCCTCGGCGGGGATGGTATCGATAATGCCGGGCTGTGCCGCCGCGAGCCGGAGGACGAGGGCGCAAGGAAAGCGGCCAAACGTGGTGCTGGTCATAACCGACGACCAGGGTTACGGCGACTTAGCGTGTCACGGTAATCCCGTTATCAAGACCCCTAATCTTGACCGGCTGCATAGTGAGAGCATTCGGCTGACGGACTTTCACGTTGACCCGACGTGCTCGCCGACACGTTCGGCCCTGATGACAGGGCATTACTCAACACGGACGGGCGTTTGGCATACGATTATGGGCCGGTCGCTGTTGGGTAAACACGAAGTAACGATGGCTGATGTATTCTCGGCCGGCGATTATCACACGGGCATATTCGGTAAGTGGCACCTCGGGGACAACTATCCGTTTCGGCCACAGGACCGGGGCTTCGGCGAAGTGTTAGTCCACGGCGGAGGCGGAGTCGGCCAAGGTACGGACTACTGGGGCAACGATTATTTCGATGACACATACCGGCACAACGGCAAGTTGAAGAAGTTCTCCGGTTACTGCACCGATGTGTGGTTTGATGGAGCGATGAAGTTCATCGAGGCGAATAAGGACCGGCCATTCTTTTGCTACCTTACGACAAATGCGGCGCACGGCCCGTACAATGTAGCGGAAAAGTACGAGAAGATTTACGGTGGCAAGAAAAACGTGCCCAATGCCGCCTTCTACGGGATGATAACCAATATCGATGAGAACATGGGGCTCCTCGTGAATAAGCTGAAAGCGTTGGGTCTTGAAAAGGACACTATTCTTATCTTTATGACCGACAACGGAACGTCGGCGGGCTTCCGCCGGGGTGTGGGCTTTAACGCCGGCATGCGCGGCACCAAGGGAAGCGAGTATGACGGTGGACACCGCGTGCCGTGTTTTATTCGCTGGCCAGGCGGCGGTATCGGCGGCGGGCGTGATGTGGACCAGCTAACGGCTCATATTGATGTTCTGCCGACGTTAATCGGGCTGTGCGGATTAGCGAAACCACGTCGTGTGAAATTCGATGGCACCAGCCTCGTGCCTCTGCTGAAGAGCGATAGCGTCAGGTGGTTTGACCGCACGCTATTGGTCCACTCGCAGCGGATTGAACATCCGGAAAAATGGCGGAAGAACGCGGTGATGACGGGGCAGTGGCGGCTGGTCAACGGCAAAGAGCTTTACGATATAAAGGCCGACCCCGGCCAGAAGAACAACATTGCGAACGAACACCCGAAAGTCGTTGAGAAACTGCGGAAGGCTTACGAAGAATGGTGGGTTGATTTGTCCGAGCAATTCGACAAGTATTGTCGGATCATCATCGGCTCTGATGAAGAGAATCCCTGCCAGTTGATGTCCCATGACTGGCATGGCCCGAACCCTGTGTGGAGCCAGCATGCTGTGCGCGCCGGCAGCAAGGCCAACGGTTTCTGGGCGGTGGAAGTGGCACGGGCCGGCAAATATGAGTTTGAATTGCGGCGTTGGGCGGCCGAGGTAGATAAACCTATCACGGCAGCCATTGCGAAAGGCAAGGCCATACCGGCGACAGAGGCCAGACTCAAGATTGCAGATGTGGATATAACCAAACCGATTCCGAGAGACGCGCATGCGGTGAGGTTCAGTGTGCAACTCAAGGCGGGCAAGACACGCCTGCAAACATGGTTCGCAGATGACAAGGGCGAATCCCGCGGCGCATACTATGTCTATGTGAAACGTTTATAACGGAATTGGAGGAGAGGATTATGAGCAGGCAAACAAGAAGAGAATTTTTGAAAACATTCGGTTCGGCAGCAGCTTCTTGTTGTGCGCTATCTGTATTGCCCGGCTGTGCAAGTGCAGGGCGAGTCGCGGGGACGGAAAGAAAGCGGCCGAACGTCATCCTGATTATGACCGATGACCAGGGTTGGGGTGACATACGCTCACACGGAAACGACAAAATCGACACACCGGTGATGGATAACCTCGCTGACAGTGGGGCCCGGTTCGAGCGTTTTTTTGTCAGCCCCGTTTGCGCGCCGACGCGGGCGAGTTTGCTGACCGGCCGGTACCACCTACGCACCGGTACGCACGGGGTGACACGCGGCAGAGAGAATATGCGGAGCGAGCAAGTTACAATCGCCGAGACGCTTAAGCAGGCCGGCTACGCTACAGGATGCTTCGGCAAATGGCACAATGGTGCGCATTATCCCCATAATCCCAACGGGAAGGGCTTCGACGAGTTCCTCGGCTTCTGCTGTGGACACTGGAACAACTACTTCAATACCACGCTCGAACGCAATGGCCGGCCCACAAGAACAAAAGGCTACATCACCGATGTACTAACGGATGCGGCGATTCAGTTTATTGAAGATAATAAAGAGCGTCCCTTTTTCTGTTACGTGCCCTACAACGCTCCGCATTCGCCGTTCCAGGTGCCGGACAGATATTTCGATAAGTACAAGAAACGCGCTCTTGATGACAAGCTCGCCTGTATCTACGGGATGTGTGAAAATCTCGACGACAATATCGGGCGGATTCTGAAATGCCTTGATGAGTTGAAATTGAGCGACAACACGATAGTCTTATTCCTGACAGATAACGGCCCCAATTCCGAGCGTTATAACGGTGATATGAAAGGTCGCAAAGGAAGCGTGCATGAAGGTGGGATACGTGTGCCGCTTTTCATCCGCTGGCCGGGACATATCAAGCCGGGCTCCAACGTTACTCAGATTGCCGCCCACATCGACGTATTTGCCACAATCGTCGAACTGTGCGGCGTGCCAATGCGTGACACGCTGGGCCAGGATGGCGTCAGCCTCGTGCCGCTGTTGAAAGGTAAATCTGCGAACTGGCCCGACCGTATGCTATTTACATTCAGATGTCCCGGAGGACAGATATCAAGAATCACGGGCTCTGTCCGTACGCAGCGGTGGCGGGCGGTTAAAGGCAGGAATCGCTGGGAACTGTATGATATGGTCAGTGACCCAGGCCAGAAGAAAAATGTTTCTAAAGAATACCCGGCAATTGTGGAGAAACTAAGCTCCGCTTTCGAGGCGACCGCGTCTGATGTTACCAAGGCCGGATTTGCCCCCCTGCCAATACCCATCGGCTATCCACAACGGCCGGTGGTTACTCTACCTGGACATGAGGCGTCTCTTGAACCTCTTTCCAAGAAGGGGATTAGTTATAACGGCCGAGCCGGTTGGGCCAACGACTGGGTCACTAACTGGACCAGCACGGAGGCGTATCCCTGGTGGGAGGTCGAGGTGGTCCGAGCCGGTCGCTTTGAGGTAACACTGATGTATATCTGCCCGAAGGAGAATGTCGGCGTGAGGGTACGAGTGGAAATTGGCGGCAAAAGCCTGGAGGGCGTGGTGAGCAGAGCACATAACCCTGAACCCATCCCCAGCCCCGACCGGGTCCGGCGTGGCGAGGTCTATGAAAAAATCTGGGCGCCGCTGACCCTCGGCACTGTTGGGCTAAGCAAGGGGCGCACAAAACTTATCGTCCGAGCCGTGGAGATTCCCGGGGACAAGGCGTTCGACCTTAAGGCGGTGCGACTACAATGCCTGGACTAACACCATATAAAAACTAAAGTTTCTATGATTGATAAGGAAGGCCAAACAATGAATACCTCTGATTATACTCGACGTGGTTTTCTAAAAACCATTGGTGTGGGGGCTGCATCGTTGGCAATGTCAGGCTGTGTGAGTATGGGCCAAATTGTGGGTGTGGAAAGGAAACGGCCGAATATTCTTTTTATATTCGCAGACGACCAGTGTTTCGAGACCCTGCGGTCCCTCGGCAATGACGAGATACAAACGCCCAACCTCGACAAGCTCGTCCGCGGCGGCGTAACGTTTACCCACACGTATAACCAGGGCGCATGGCACGGTGCGGTCTGCGTGGCAAGCCGTACTATGCTTAACACCGGACGATTCCTCTGGCATGCCAAAAACGCAGAACCAACTCTCAACGACGAAGCAGCAAAGGGGAGGTTCTGGTCCCAATACATGAAACAGGCCGGGTATGATACGTATATGAGCGGCAAGTGGCACGTCAAGATCGACCCGAAGAAAATCTTCGACAACGTCACCAACGTCCGCCCCGGTATGCCCAACCAGACAAAGCAAGGATATAACCGCCCCATCGAAGGCAGGAAGGACGTGTGGAGTCCTTATGATACGAAATTCGGCGGCTTCTGGAAAGGCGGCAAACACTGGAGTGAAGTTTTAGGCGACGACGCTGAACAGTTCCTCACACAAGCCGCAACAAGCAACAATCCCTTCTTTATGTACCTGGCTTTTAACGCCCCCCACGACCCGCGACAGTCGCCCAGGGAATACGTCGACAAATATCCGCTTGACAAGGTCAAGGTGCCGTTAAACTATCAGGATGAATACGAGTACAAGGACGCGATCGGATGCGGCAAAAATCTTCGCGATGAAAAACTGGGCCCATTCCCCCGAACCAAATATGCCGTCAAAGTTCACCGTCAGGAATACTATGCGATAATCACGCACATGGACGCGCAAGTGGGGCGCATTTTCGACGCACTCGAAAAAACCGGCAAGGCCGACAACACATACATCTTCTTCACCGCCGACCACGGGCTGGCGGTCGGTCATCACGGGCTGTTCGGTAAACAGAACATGTTCGACCACAGCGTAAGAGTGCCCCTGATGGTCAAAGGCCCGAATGTGGAGAAAAACAAAAAAATCGACTCCCCCATCTATCTCCAGGATATTATGGCAACTTCGCTCGAACTTGCCGGAGTAGAAATACCAGCCCAGGTCCAGTTTAAGAGCCTGCTGCCCCTTATCGAAGGCAAAAGTAAACAATCTTATGACGCTATTTACGGCGGCTATATGAAACTCCAGCGGATGATCACCATGGACGGTTACAAGATGATATATTATCCCAAAATCGATAAGACGCTGCTTTATGCTCTAAGGAATGACCCCATGGAAATAAAAAACATCGCAGACGCTCCGCCAAATGCAGGAATTATCAAAAAGCTCAAAAAGCGTTTCAAACAACTGCAAAAAGAAACCGGTGATACGCTTTCGATTTCGAATTAAAAGTATCTAATTGTATTGATAGCTCTGAGTTGCTCAGATAATGAACCGCAACATTTTTCAGTTTGTTAACAGCGTACATTGGATAACCAGCACGCCGGCGGTAATTGCGGCTTAAAGGCTATAGCATCAGGTGGCGTGATAACAGAAACATGGGATTTTTGTTCTTGATTGTTTGTGACAGTCCGGTTAGGCTGACAAAGTGTTAACGGAGGTATAGTGGTGAGTAACGACAATAGCAATAAACAATTTGATGCTGATGATATGGAGCAAGGCAAAGCAAACGCCTTTCGCGCACGAGATGTAATACCGGGGAGCCCTTCGCCGTACAAGAATACAACACAGCAGGAAGCTGGTTCTCCACAAACAAGCGAAAATGAGCCGCCCCCCCCTGCCGTGCCAAAGACATCGGTTGAACAGGAACACGGCGGCGAAAATGTCCACGAGGCGCGGTCGGAACAGATAAAACCGGTTGAAGATGTGCCGGCGGCACCCACAAAAACAGAGCAGCAAAAAAGCGAAATACCGAGATTTGACCTGGCTGAAAAGATTATGGTCAAGCAGCGCAGAATCACCGCAATAAGAAGAAAAGCTCCGGGCCAAAGAGATGAAGCTCAGAGCCAACAGCCAAAAGTTGAGTCAATTGGCTATACAATTGGGCCGTCGTCGGTGTTATCAGAACAAGAACGTATCATTGCTGAGATTGTAACAAGGGATATTGAAAAGTTTGTGCAGTGGCGGCACTTCAAGCGTCCATAACTGGTAATTGGTAAATTACCAGTTACCTGGTTATCTTCTTGCAATACAGGCCCGGACAATATAGATTACGATGGAATTACTCGGAGAGGTGACCGAGTGGCTTAAGGTAACGGTTTGCTAAACCGTCGTGGGGGTAAACGCCCCCACCGCGGGTTCGAATCCCGCCCTCTCCGTTATTGCCGACATTGTGGTTACAAACTCTTGAACTCCAGGCACTTGTAAAGTTTTCTCGATTTTTGACTGCACCGGAGCAGCAGAAAGTAGAGGGCATGCCTCATCAAATTGGTCCAATGTAATTATGGGCGATAACCACGTCGTCGATATACAGGTGGTGGTCGCTTTTGGCAACCCAACTGCCGCCCAGGTAAAGATTCAGCCAGACCGCCTCAATCCTGAGTATATCAACGTCGCGCATACGAACGTCTGTCTTTTCAAAGGCAGGCTGCCCGTCGACCCAGCCTCGCAGAATACCATCGTTTTTGCCCGGCGTATTCATCTTTACGTACTGCTCAATGCAGTACCAGCGATTGTTTTCCAGGTAGCCGCGTTTTTCCGTGTCCCATATCCAATTGGAGCCGTAGCGGCCCTTCATATCCGCATGGTAACAGTAATAGCCGACAGGTGTTTTCCCATCGACCTGCCTATTGAACTGGCCGCGAGCCGACCATCCGTTACGCCCGTCCGACGGACGGCCGCCCCAACCAGCCCGGCCATAAGTCCCGGAGATACCGGGCATCTTGCCCCCTCCTGCCGGATTCCAGTCGTCGGCCAACCTCAGGTAATAGCGGAAGTAAATCTCTTGTGGTTCCTGGCCGACCTGACCTTTGAAACGGTACATAATGCTCGCGCCGTAATGACCGCCGCGGTCGATCTTAATTCGCATCGCCCTGCCTGCATGCGGCTCGAACTTTCGTTCCGAATCTGATGAGACTACCTCGACGCGTTCCGGCCTGCTGCGCATACCGAATTGCTCGTACCATTTGTTAGACTCGAAGCCGCAAAAGAAAATGATGTCCTTTCTATCACGCAGAGATATTTCCGCCCCTTTGAAGTTTTTGTCTGCGAAGTCCATATACTGCTGCCAGTCGTATTCGGTCAAGCCGTGCCCGCCGGTGCGAATATGATACCCGACCTTGCCCTTTTGGATGGGGCTATTCAGAGCAGGCATCTTCTTGACGCCCAAACTCCTAAGCCCCAGAAGGTCGTAAACCGGCCCTGCATTCTTGCAGGCAAGAAACTCACCACGCGGGTCGGCCCAGAGGTCCTCATCGGCACTGGCCACATATACCGGCCGAGGCGCCATCAATGCAATGAGCATGTGCTGGTCAACAGGCAGCCGGTCTTCTTCGCCGTTGTACTTCTTGAAATTATCACAGAACCAGTGAGGAAAACTTGTGTTAATCCGCTTGACGGTTTCGCCGAAGCGTCTCCGTGATAATGCCGCGCCTCCGCAGCCGGAGTTGTTGGAAATCACTAATGCGAACCGCTCATCACGGGCTCCGGCCCAAAGCGAAGTCTTGCCAAGGCGCGAGTGACCAAGAACAGCAATCCGCTTATTATCTATGACTTCATCGCTCTCGAAGTAATCCATAGCCCGGCTAAGGCCCCACGCCCACGCACAGACCGAACCCCACGCATCCGGCGCACGTTTGCCGTCGACGAGCTTATCAAACACCGGATGTACGCCGTTTTTGAAACCGTCGTGGTAGTCAGGGTCAATGTCCCCATAGTAGATTGTTGCCAGGCCGTAGCCGCGTGAAAGAATCTTCTCGACCGGGTAGGATGAGGAACTACTTCCACGAGACCCCTCCGTTGCCTCGCGGCCACTGCGCATCCACCGAGTTGACAGCTTGATACCGGGGTGCGCGTTGATGGTATGGTTGCCGCCGAAATTCAAGATAACGAAAGTTGGTACGGGCTTTTTGGCAGCGCCGGGTAGATAGATGAGGATGTCCATACTCGGCCCGTTTTCTTTACCGGTAAAGTTCACCGTTACCTGCTTACGAGTAGCCAGGCCGTTAAGGGCCTTGTGCTTCAGGTCAAAAACCTTAAAAGTCATTCCTTTCGGCCGGCCAACCGGCGCCCTTCCGTAAACGTATTTGCGGAAAAGCTCAAGAATCTCAGGCCTGCGTCTCGTACGCCACATCTCGGCACCGGCAACCTTCGTCCCGTCAGCCAGCCACAGCGGCTGCGGCAAAGTATAATCCGGCACCTTTTCCTCGTGGTAGATAATGTCCTTCCGACGCCGGGCGGCAGCGTCGGATAATTCGCGCCTGGCCTGCCAGCTTTTTTCCGCCTTAACTACCGAAGCCTGTGCACGACTACGAACACACATAACACCTGTAACAATCAGAAAAAGCAGCCCAAGGATTAGATTATTTCTGCGCATCGAAGACCTCCTTTCCCGGTCGAGAGCACCGCCTTGCCCATCCAAGGCACGTCGCAGCGACCCGGCAACACTACTGTAACCAAAATGCTTCTGCTATTTACAGACTGACAAGTACGCATCATCAACATTTTCTTACGTTTTAGCAAGTTTTTTTACCTGCGGCAGAACTTGCGGATTAATCTTTCAATGAAAACCAACCAAATGGCAATAGTGGACGACAAACATAAAACAAAAACGCTTTGCCTTCGACCTGATAGTTCGTTAACTCCCGCGTGGAGCGTATTGCGGGATTTTAATCGTCTCGGCGTCCTTGAGCGCCGACTGGTGAGCAATAATACCCGGCACAGTCATTGCAAGTGCCTCATAGATGTTCACCATCGGCTCGCGCTCTTCAAGAATGGACATAATGAACTCATTGGCCAAATGTCCGTGAGAGCCGCCATGTCCGCCTGCGGGCATACCTGGTGGAAGCGGTGGTCGAGCTATGTTGGGCAGCTCCTTCGCAGCACCGTGGTATTGGGTCCCGTCCATCCAACCTCGCTGACCAAACACCCGGCCCCTTTCCACAACAAGCCCGCGTATCCCCTTACACATAAGCATTCGTGATGAGCCGCCCTCGCTGGTTTGGAACAGCGCGACCTCGTCGCTGAACGGATTGTCGTACTTGTTGGCTCCTGGCTGATAGGCCGAAAATCCGGCATTGAAGCCGACGCAGGAGACCGAGGTGAATCGCTTGCCGGTCACGCCGACATAGTAGGCGGTCGAATGTGTGGGGTACCACAGGGGCGGCGAACCGATTCGCCAGCCTTTGAACGAATCGATAGGCTTGGTACCATAGTGATAGTATTCCCCCTCGGAGTAGATGAGTCGTCCGAATCCTCCGGCCTGGTATATCCGCCGCATCGCATAGCAGTCGGCCCGGAAGCAGCTCGTCTCGGCCATCATATATTTCAGGCCGGTCTCCCGGACTGTCTCCAAAAGATGCTCGGCATCTTCGATTGAGCCATAGACCGCGGGAACGGCGGTCATCACATGCTTGCCGTGCTTGAGCACGTCCATGCAGTGCCGGGCGTGGCTGGGAGCATCGGTCGCGACGAAAACCGCCTCTATCTTGTCGTCCTTCACCAATACCTCTAACGACTCGTATGATTTGTCACACCGGCACGCCTTCATCAGCCCCCTGCGACGGTCGGGAATCAAATCGCTGACAGCAACGATTTCGACATTCGGGTGGTCCTGAAATCCGAAAGCCGCACCAAAACGGCATACGCCGTAACCGACAATTCCAACACGTACCTTGCGGTCGGAGACAGGTTTCCAAACTCTTCTTTGTTGCCCCTCTTGAGCGTTCACCGCTCGCGAAGGAAATCCACCAGCTACAAAAGCCCCCAACGAGACCGTTCCCAGCCTGGCCAGGAAATCGCGCCGATAAATAGGATTGTCTGACATTGCCTTACCTCCTTAATCCGAAATTTCCCATAAACAAATGTATGTCCTTGTTTAGCTATGACACTAAGTCTCGTTCCTGAAGAATAGCAAATCTGTTTGAAAATTCAAGCGTTTTAGCGTTTTCTTCCCAACATCACCGCACTGAAGACAAGAACAGCGATTTACTCGCGCAATTCTGTGCATTTTCAGTTGATTTGCTCGATTTCAAAAGCGTTGAGGATCGCCTTGTGACCTTCCCGTTTCCTTCTTGCGGGATCGGGGTACTCGTTGTTACCGCCTTCGAAGACGACCAAAACGTCGTTGTTGCCATCAGTCCGGAACTGTATGACCGATGTGCTGACATTGGCGTCAGAGGTTACGCTGGTGACGTTGATGCCTTTGGCTTCTTTGAGCGATGTGACGCCCTTGTCCGTACCCGAGCCCATACTCCAACCTCTATAGCCGGACAACGGCTCGGCAGGCAGCGGCATGGCACGGATGCCGCCCATGACCGGCATCTTTGACGGCTGATCCAGACAGTTGCGGGTGCTTTGCTTCCTCGGTTCCCAATGGTTATGATAGCAGGTCACTTTATATTCACCGGCTGGTAGGCCGTTAATACGCATGAGGATGTCTCCGCGATTTTCACCACCCCAGTCGATGTTGTGGAACCAGCCATTGGCGATTGGATCACCCTTCGGCTTGCCTTTTGGTCGCCCACCACCACCAAGATTGTCACGACACAATCCGTAGACGTGAAAACCGCCGTTTCCGCTACCGCCGCAATCAATCAAGACGTGGACACCCGAACCGGCCAAGCCAGCCGTTTTCGGAGGCATGCCACCGCCGGAACCGTCTTCCCAGACCGCGTCGTGCATATACATGTCAGCCCAGCGTGCCGCTACAAAGGGTGTCCAGCCCTTCTTCAGCGTACCGGGAACGGGCGTTGGATCTTTCTCACTCCCTGGCAAGGCAAAGTCCATTTTCAACGCGATCCTGCCTTTGGCCCCCGGAAGGCGACCTTTGCTGGATTCGCAACCTACCTCGCCGAGCATGAGCGGACTCAAGGCATGCACCAAAAGGACCCTGAGCAGCACTTTCCTCATATGAAGCTCCACGCTGTATGTCTTCAGAAAAAAATGAGGCGAAAAAAACTTTCATTTAGGACGATTTCAGTTACAGATGTTATTATACTGTTGTATTCTTTCCTTTCAAGAACTGTTCTGAATTTCAACTCAAATCGCTTTGCTAAGATTATCTCACGGCTGCCATATTATACATCATCAGATGATATGATAGCTACTGTGGGAGATGCTGTGGGCAGGTTTAAGCGCGTTCTTTTCTTAATATCACCCCACCTAAGCCGAGCAGTAAGAGCGTAGTCGGTTCGGGGACAAACGCGAAATTATCAAATCTGCCTTAGAAAATCAAAGTTTCTGACTTTATCTTGTAGGGGATTTTTATAGTCTTACATTCACCCAAACAAAAACGCTATACACCTCAAATTCGCCGTCTGTGTGTGTTTCTCGAAATACCAGGAAAATTAAAGGTGTCCGCCTGCACCCTCAGGTGGTACATTTTTGGCTTGAGACAGTGGCGTAAGCCATCCCCTACGGTAGAGTCTGCATCGATTATCCAGCATCCAACTTTAGGTCACTTTAGGCACTTTAGCTCACTCCTCACTAACGAATATCCAGCATCGGGTATCGAGAATCCTGTCAGCCTTACCCAAAACAGCTAACACTGCCATCCTCATATACAACTATGATTCGGCCAAGACGATCGACAAGGATGTCTCCAGGAAGTGTTGCTGATGGTAGCTTCTTGGTCCAGACGACCTTTCCGGTCTTAGGGTCGAGGCCGACCAAAGTCCAGATTGAAGAAAGTGAACGGGGCCTTTGCTTTTCCAGCACCGTGATAATAGTGTTTTTGGCAACGACAAATGTAACTGCATCGCTGTCGGCAAGATCCTTTGCTGTCCATCTTCTTTTGAGCGTTCCTGCGTGCCTGACCTGACGGCGCAGGTCAGACGGACCGGCTTTTTCAAGGTGGTCTATGAGTGCGGCGCTGTCTACGCACACGGGCAAACTACGCGGACCATCGGCCATAACAAAAGTTTCGGATGACCACGCCGGTGCAATCTTCCCGAATCCGATATGCATGGCCTTGCCGACTCCATCGCGGCCAATCTTTGCAGCACTAAAGATACCGGGATTGACATAGTTGCGAAGCCCGGAATACCGGAGGCGTCCGCCAAAGATTAGATAGTCTTCCATCAGGACTCCTATCTCCTCGCCGCGATTAGCCCGCGGTGACCCATTGCCGACGGCTCGAGACAGACATTTGCCATCCTGCAAGTTGTAACAGGCGGGGGAAATGACATTCCCGCCCGGCATCCAAAGACGATTGCCCGCAATAGTAAGAACTCCCTGGGCTGATACTCCCTTTCTCAGCAGCTTGTCGAGGTGTCCTGATGTTGTGTTGCCCCATATTGGTTTTCCGGTCTTCGCGTCGAGAGCATATACGTAAGTACCGTCGTAATCGATAATGCCTGCTGCCGCATACGCAACACCATCTTGAACCAAAACACCACTTTCAACCGGCCAGGCTGAGCAGAGCCTGTCGTAAGTCATTATTCGCCTTTCTACGGGCGCTACTCTGAAGCGCCAAAGGAGCCGCCCCGTGGCCGCCTCAAGACAGTACACTACACCATCGCCTGACCCCACATAGGCCCGTCCTTTCCACACGGTCGGCGGCTGTGCAATCGGTCCTGCCGTAACAAAAGACCACTTCAAATTGCCCGTATTGCCGTCAATGGCACGGACCTTTCCATCGTCGCCGCACAGGAAAACAAGTTCTCCTGCAGACGCAGGAGCACTCGGCCTGTAAGAAGCCGATGCACGGTACGTCCAAAGCGATTTCGGGTCGGCCGGGACAGTCGCGGCCGAACAGGCACTTCGGCTGTTGTCTCCACGGTAAGTAGGCCAATCTTCCTCGATAATCTTGGGAAACGGAGCTACTGAGCTACTTTCTTTAGACACTTCGAGACGTTGCGATACAGGGTCTTGTTCGGCTACCCTGAAATCGCCTGCCGAGCAGAGTCCGGAAGTACCCATTAGCGAAAGGTTGCAGTCGCAAAGCCAGGGCCCGATATAGAGCAGTCCGTTTGCCGCGATGACACCATCGTTGCAGGCGGGTCGCAGCGCGCCGTTAAACAATACAATTTTGGCGTTCCTGTCGTAACGCGTCAGGCCCTCGGGCCAGCCCCGACAAAAGAAAGAATCCGGGGTAGCGGTCAGGCGTGCACAAGAACGTTTTGTGAAACCAAGGTCTTTCACGGTTTCGCCTGTCAGCGGCTCAAGAACGAGCGTACTGCCGCCCGGGCCTATACCCACAATGAGTTTGCCGTTTACATAGAGCATATTGGGATTGTTCGTTGTCTTCTTTCGCGTCCATAGAAGTTTTCCGTCCCTGGATGAGATGGCAACTACATTCATTCGAGTTTGGGCCTGAAAGAAAATCACTTCAGGCGTATACAAGCAATAACATGTTGTTCGGAAACCCGGCGTTGATTTCAGACCCCTTCCGGGTTCTTCGATGAGGTGGATAACTTCGGGGTTCTTATTTCGCCAGATTACTTGTCCAGACAAACCATCGAGGCAGCCGGTATGCGCACCCGGACAGTAGAAGAAGATTTTATCCCCACCTATCACCAAGGCCCTGGAATCGAGCTGCTTGTCTTCTGAGTGCTGCCAGAGGACCTTCTTCCGCTTTATATCATAGGCGGCAAGCGTCGTGCCGAATCCCCACGGCACTTTCGCCTGATAGTAGCCGGGGCTAAGCTCACCCCAACTCCAGTGGCTGTGTTTGCTGCGCACTATAGTCGTTTCCGAGGAATCCTTGACAGTGCCGGTAAGAACATAAAGCACTCCATCCTGTAAGGCGATGTATTTCCATTCGCCTTCTATTTCGGGGATACTAATTCTGTCTATCTCCCTGCCGGTCTCAGGGTCCAGTCTCAAACATCCGTCACTTTCGATCATGTAGAAGCAATCTTCAGTGGCAATAAATGCAGACCGGTGCACCAGGTAACCATCAGGAAGCTTTCGTGACCACAAGAAAGTTCCGTTGTAACCGTTTCTGGCAAGCAGAGTGTTTAGCCATGATTCCTCTCGTCTGTGGTGTGCTATGTGACCTAATGCCGTGAAAATGCGTCCCCCTGCTGCTGTAGTGATGGCCGGCATCGCAGTATATAGAGGCCCCCCAAGCCACTGGCTTCTGTAGGGAGCCTTTATAACGGCGTCGGTCGACACAGGATTGTTGTCCGGCCCGTGCTCCCAATGACTCCATGAGTCTGTACCCTTTGGCTGTGGCTTTGTGATTTCCACCCATTTTCCAAAGGCATCTTGTCCAAGTTTGAAACTGGTATTTTCAGTGCGGTGCTTGTATATCCACTGCGATAGCTGCTTCTGAGTCAACTGCTGCTCTGCGCCTTTAACAGTACCAATAATAGCTTTTCCACCAGGACGCAGGACACGCAAGATTTGCTTGAGCGATAAGTCTTTCAATTTGTGGGGGGCGCCGGTCCCCCGCCCTGCGGATTTAGAACCAAGTTGAGCAAGCACCAAATCAACAGTATTGTCCGCAAAGGCAAGAGAATCCAGGGGCTTTCGCTCAACGAGGACCCGAGTACCATAGAGTCCGTCAACGTCAAGCGTTTTTTGTGCAGCCGCAACCACGGCTGGCCGCGAATCCTGTACGTAGAGAAAGAACCGGCTGCCTCGAACAAGCTCGAGCGCCAACGTTCCATCCTCGCATCCCAGCAGCGAGCAGAGTCCGCGCGATGTACCGGCCTTTGTGAGCAAGTGATGCGCCAGCTCACGGTCACTTTTTCCACTGCCGGCACTTGCAGTTTCGGCCATAATGACAAGAAAGATGGCACTATACGTCAAAAGAAAAATACGTTGCTTATCCATAATTACCTCCCAGGTACTTAGTCTTTTACTGCTCCTATTCGCTCACCTGCTTGAAGCACGACAGGTACTATGCTTTTTCCGTCCGTTATTTCAAAAGCCGTCACAGCTTACTTCTTCTGCCACAAAAAGTCAAGGCTGTTGGTCACGTGATGGTTCGAACAAGTAAAGCAGCCAGGCCACGAGCAAGAGACGAGCATTAACGGCTACTCTCCTGCCATACAGAGTAGCTGACCATTTTCCAGCGACAGGTACAGTCGGCCATTGGCGGCGGCCATGCCGTCAAAGATTGGCGGCGAATCGAGTCGGTACTTCGCCATCTCGGTCCCATCAGAGGCCGAGATGGCAATGAGCATAGCTCCCTGGCGTGGCACGGGCTTGAAGCCCGTGAAATCACGGCCAAGATGGCCGTGCCACGGGCCGGCCACGAACAGCACCTTGTCTGCCAGGACCATCGCCCGGACCTGGAGCGGCACAGGCTTTGTCCACGGCTCGACTGAGCTCGCCGAGGTCTGCTCTGTCCCCTCATCTGAGTTGAGGGCAAACAACCGGTACGCTCCATCCTGCAATTGGTTTGACCAATGTATTTTAGCCCGTCCGTACCCGTAAATCATCGTCTTATCAAAGACAAGCAGCCTGCCGGAGACCAGATTCCTGTCGCGCCCGCTGCAGCCGGTCGAGACGGAACAACGTGTACCATAAATCCAGTAGGAACGGTGAGGCCATGTGTCATCCAGGAAACCTGTCAGAGTAAATAAGTGTTGGTTTCCCTTCGGCTGTTTAATTGCGCGCTTGTCTAAAACCATATCACGAAGGTAGACGTACTGGTCGTCACTCGAAAGAATATCACCGAGCGAGCCGGGCATGTAGGCAGGCCCATACTGTTCGGGCTGTTTGCCGGTCTCCGGATCGGGGCTGTAGATCGGAGTTACGGACAGCGTTTTGCCGGTCCGGGCTTCAAGTCGATAAAAATCAATGCCGCCATCCAGGTAGGATGATCTGCCCGCCGTAAAATATACCACACCATCCCGGACCAGCACGCTCCCGTGAACAGGTGATGCGGATTCGAGTTGGCCGCGGGCCGTTATGCGTCGTTCAGTGCGGGCCGCTTGCAGACGCCATGCCAATGTGCCGTCCGACGTTCGCAAGCTGTATACGTATCCATCACGACACCCGAAAATCGCCCGGTCTGCATATAGACTCGGTGGCGAGTCCACGCGAGCATCCGCTATGAAATCCCACTTCGACTTACCTGAATCAGCATCCATCGCACAAATTCTGTGCTCATCCACAGAAGCAACGAACACCTTGCCCCCGGCAATGGTGGGACTCGTGAGTTTGCCACCAACATCCGTTTGCCATTTGCGGCGGAGGTCGGCGGGTACTGAACTCGGCGTAAAGCCACTGCGTTGAGCATCGTGGCGATAGGTTGGCCATTCCTGATTGGAGTTTGCAGATTGTCGAATAGGTCTTCCTTCGGAATAGGCCGGGCCACGCTCGAGGCAGTCTTCGTTTTTCTGACTGATTGAGATTCCCGAATCCGTTTCAGATGCAAGGGCATAGAAACCGGTCAGCTTCGCCGCGATGTAGCAACCGCAGGCATGAGGGGGCGCGTAGAGCAGGCCATTGCACGGCATCACACCGTACTTGCAGACGCCTCGCACCCAACTGTGCCACAGGACATCGCCGGTTTTCAGGTCAATGTACTCAACGCCTCTCCTGCCGCCGAGAATATAGCGCTCGGTGGCCTTGTTCCGCCAGCATCTATGATGGTGTCCCGGATTTTCGGGCTCAATGTGCATTAGTACCTTGCCCGTGGCCAGATGGCGCTGCGTCGCGAAGTACGGTCCCCACACGGGTCCCCTTTTGCCCTCGCACGGCTTGAATCCGCCCAGCCATAGCGAACCATTGATGACGAACGCATCCCTAATATCAGTGAGCAAGCTGGGCCGACTCCAAAGGGTCTTTCCCGTCTCCGCAGACAGGGCGGTGATCCGGCAGGACGTCTTGCCGGAGCCGCCGGCACAGATGACGCGGTCATCGCAGACCACACGAAGAGGAACAGAGGATTCCGACCACTGTTCCCTTCCCGTTCTCAGATCCAGGCAGACGACATCTTTCCCCTTCTGATAGAACACCTGCTCGCCTATGGCGCACAGAGTGACAGGTCTGAGCCCGGTGACATCCTTGCCCTCTTTTTTCCATAGCAGCCGACCCGTATCGGCATTGAGGGCAAGGACCGCTCTGGCGGCTTTGTTTTCGATTGAGCGAAAACGATTGAGGAGCGGCTGCGCGGTCTCTCTGGCATACAGGGGAGAGTGCTTCTGCTGTGCAAGCTGTGCCCACTTATCAAGCTCGGCCACTCGTTCATTAGTGACGCTTCGGACGGTAAGCAGGAGAATCCCCTTGTGATATACGACTTCCTCCGTGCCCCGAGTATTCTCGTAGACCTTGAGAGTTTCTCCCGTCGCCGCATCCACGGCACTTAGCGGGGCGTGTAGGCCGAGAGTCACATAGACGCGATTCCCGACAGCAATCAGCCTTCGCTGAAGTTGACGGGGCGCGGCGCCCCAGTTGACGATATGGGGAAACCATGGACTAAAGGGCCGCTTCCAGAGCAGAATTCCGTTGTATGCATCGCGTGCTACAAGATGCCATTTGGGAGGCCGTCTGACGAAGCTAATCCGAGCCTGGTCGGCGGTGTAGAAGATACGTCCACCGGCCGAGACCAAAGCGTTGATGCTCGGAGTGTGTTCGTGGCTGAGAGTGTGCCGAGGAGCCGCTATCCACTGAACGCAGCGAGGTGGCCCGACCACATCATCATGGGCAACCGCATTTCCGCTTGCATCGTGAAGGAAATGCGTCCACTCGTCAGTATTTTTGGGTCGTGGCTTGACGGTCTTCCTCCAGCGGCCATCCTGCTTGACATACAGCACGCCGCCGGGGGCCAGCACACGCATAGCCTCGGCCATCGTAATGCCGCCGAGGTCTTCGGCCACTATCAGGTTCACCAGGTTTTCCGCGTACGGCAGTCGTTTCCCATCAAACTCCTCGACCGACACCGGCCCATAGATACCCAGCTTCCGGATGTGCTCTCTGGCCGCCTCTACTGCTTGCGCGTCGGTGTCCAGTCCGTGGACGAGGCAGTTTTCGCCTGCGCGCAGCGCTGCAGTCAGCTTGCCGTCGCCGCAACCAATGTGCACAATGAGACCTCCTTTGACGCCAGTAGCATCTCGGAGCTGCCTGGCTCTCTGGTCATAGCCCCTTGGCCGAGCCACCACAACTGCTAAAGTGCATGAAATCCACAAAACAATTAGAAGCTTTGTGAGGAACCGGAACGTCGTTTGTCGAGTAGACATAATATAGTTCCTTCATTTAGGTTTAATTTGTTTTCCCTGTTTTCTCTTCTCTTTCGATTCGAAGAGTGCCACAATATTCAACCATGTGAGGAAACTTCAATGCCCCTCACAGAACCGGACTTGTGGTTTTCCCACATCCGGCTCTTCAGTAAAACTCACCAAACAGGCAACATCAATTTACATCAGTTACCCATCTCGATATAAGAGCTTTGTCGGTGTTAGGTTCTCCGTATCTGTGTACGGCTAACACCTGCTCATCCCTTTGCGTTTTACTGCTAACCCCTTCGAGTGTCCCGAATCTTCGGGACTCGCCGGGCATTACCCCGACTACGCCTCTACTATGAGTTAGTCCGACTGCCATACCGTCATACTTCCGCCTTGCCTCTTCAGCTTGTTGGAAGCTTCCTTTCGGAACGATATGGCTCTCCCAAGTTCCGATGTGAACAGTTAGATTACCTGCCACGGACTTAGACCCCGGCACGCCGC
>DUZJ01000038.1 GCA_013349615.1 Planctomycetota bacterium
CAGGCGAGTTTTCTTGCTTGTTCGAGCCGGTCCTGATTCGGGTCCGCTACTTCCAACTTTGCCGGTTCAATATCAATCAGTCGAAGCTTTATCGCCGCGGGAATAGCGAAGAATTCATCTTTCGTCCGGTTGTAAGAGGTCCGCAGCTCGCTGTAAGTGACCGGCCCGGTCTTCGGCAATTGCGAGGCTGCGTAATATTCTGTGAGAATCATCTTTTTCTGATATTCTTTGAAGTCGGCCCAGTTCATTCCCTGCCGCTTCAGGGCCTGTTCGGCCTTGATGTAATCGCCCCCGAAGCCCACAATAAACCTTCTAACCTCGGCCTCTGCCGGCCTTTCCAACATCTGCTCAATACCTTCCCCGGTGTTCTCTTTTGCCTGCTGATAAAGCAGGATATTTGATATTCTGATTGTAATAACTTCTTCGAGCTGCGGCTTAGCCTGCTGCCTGAAGCGTTCGTAATCGCTGCTTTGCGCAATCGGCTTAAATGGTTCTGTTGCAATCATAATTATCTCGTCGCTGGTTATAGTCTCACCGGCTACGGTCAGGACAAGACCGTCTGAGGATTCCTGAAGACCCGTTTTCAGTGTAGATTTTTCAATAGAATCTGGTTTGCCGCCGGCCTGGCAGCCGTACAGAAAAAGCAGTAACACTGTTAAAGAAACAAATTTATGCATATTTTGAACTCCAATTTACCAGCTCGACATAAGCGGTCTTGGTCTTGTTTGTATCAATGATAAGCTCTTAGGCCGAAAATTACAATATAATCCGCAGAAAGACGTTGTGTGAGATTATTTGAAAAGAGAGATGTTTTATATAGCTGGCGGTCTTTTGCGATAAAGGCTTAGCGTCTTTTTCTTAAAAACGCCGCGCCAATGCCGAGAAGCAAAAGCGTCGCTGGTTCAGGCACAGCAAGATAGGTGAAGGTGTTTAAGGCGAATTGTGGGTTGTCTGCCTCGTGGAAATAGTCCCAGGAATTAAACACGGAATCAGACAACGACCACAAACTGCAATCACCAAGTGCTACTACCCTGCCTTGGCCATATTGGGCTGCAGCGGCTATAGTCTTTCCTGTGCCCTCTTGCTGGGCTATCGGAAAAGCCGGGCCTGTAACAGACAATTCCGATGCCGCGTACATGAAGATTTCGTCATTTGAGGCGAAGCTGCTAAAGACAGAATGGGAGAAGTTAAGTTCTGAGGTATAAACATCATAAAAGTTGGGGTAACCAGAGACCACATCAGGTCCGAATGTGATGCCGAACTGGGATGATACAGGTTCGATATTGGCATTAGGAGCAGACTGACGGTCTCCCATAATAAGCAGTCCGCCGCCGGCATCAACAAAATTCACTATGCGCCCAACCTCAGCAGGCGTATAGCTACTGTCAAAGGCGCTGGTCAGGCAGACGACTATCACATCATATCCGGCGGGGTCATCGATAAGAAATCCCTGGGATGTGGTAACCGTAGTAAAGTCGTTATCGCCGAGATGTTCGCTCATTGCCTGATAGTATCCACTCGGCTGGTATTGGCCGGAGTTCGCAATCCCGTGAGAAGTGTCCCACAAAACCGTGTAGGAAAACACGCCTGAAGGTGTAAGCAAAACAGATAAAATCAGAATGGCCCCCATTTGTATAAATTTATTGCACCGCATTTTCCCCTTTCCTCGAAAAGATGCGGAGATTTTACGGCCAAGGGATTGTGCAGACGTTTCACTGCAGGAAACTTGCCCGCGATTGTGATGACTAAACGCCATATAACCCTACCCCCTTCTGTAAAATCCGAAAGAGATGCAGAACAGCATTACGCCACCGGCAACGTGTGTCTAACTGAGACTAAATCACAGCATTGCTGGTACAAACAAAGCGTAATCTGCACCTTGTAATTTTTTCCTCACTATTAAAATATTATTATAACACTTTCTTTCCTCTATGTCAAGAGTTCGCAGGCAGCAGGTTTTCAATGCGGACGATGGCGGGCCTCTATGCCCGCAAAACGCAGCAACAGGCTCTGATTTTTGATTGAATCTAACCGCCCCAAATTAAGAGACTTATGAACATTTGAGTCAAAGTTTCGCCCCTCACATCACATACCATCCGATAAAGTCAGCGAGCAGCAGGAGGTTAGTTTCCGCGAAAATATATCATATCTTCTTTTTAAGCAGAAATGATAACGCTTTTACATCATCACCACGCTTAGTTGTCATCATAATTTTGTGTTTATCTCCGGACATTAGAAGCCGTCTAAGCTCCCACATGTCATAAGTATTTGCGTCTTTATTACCGACCTTGAGGATGATATCGTTAGCCCTGATACCTGCTTTCTGTGCCGGGCTACCTTCATCGACTGAATAGACAGTTGTCTTGTCGGAAATGCGAAGAAGGTGTAAGCCGCTCATATCGGTTTCGTCAATTTTCTTGAACTCTTTGCCTTTCTTGAGATACATCCTGCTATTGGGGAAATCGAAGGTGACTATATGGCGAGACAAGAATGACAGCCCCAAATAAGACCAATTGCCTTCACCGAAGATGAGGTCCTGGTACTCAAATGACTCAACAGAAAGATTGCTTATACGGGCTTCTCTGCTTCGTATCACACCAGAGGCTGTTGCGAGTAGTATCTCAGAAGTTTTTATTTCCTTTTCTGAGAGAATTTGTTTAAATATGTTACTGTTTAATCCTCCTGTGCTATTTCCTGCAGTATCAATCACAAAGTCCACTTTGATACCATCGAGTATATTGGCTGTAATCTGTGGAATCCCGAGTGGATTATAGCTTATCGACAACTCGTTACCCCAACGGGAATTCTGCTTCTGTGGCGGCTGAAGAAATGAAAGTGAGCCTTTATCAAAGTCTATTTGGACTATATATTTTCTTAAGAAATTCATCCCTATAAATCCATTGATTCTTCTTCCCAGGACAGAACTGGCCATCTCAAGGTCAATACAAGTTACTTCGCCACAGTCTTGAATATTAAGAGGGCCAAGAAAGGCTTCAGGAGCGTCAAACACTTCAGCCATAATCGGGCTTCCAGATGTCAAGGCTCTTTCAATCCTTTTTGCATCTCCCAATTCATGCTTAAATGAGGTATCAAATACCATGTGAGAACATCCCGTGTCGAGCAAGAACAAATATTCTTTTCCCTTGAACGTAACAGGAAGAAGTATCGGCCCCCCACCTTTTGCAATTGCAAATTCAGCTAAGATATTTTGTTCGGTAGGCCCATCAGAGGTGCTCTTAGGTTTGTCCGCACAGCCTGCGGTGAGAAGCATAACAGATAAAAACAGACCCAAGACTACTTTAAGCGACATGTAATATTTTACCTTTTTCATCTTAAATCGATTCTTAATCTTTTGTCTCTTGTTATACTCCCTTGTTAAGCTGTGCAAGAGGTGTTTTACAAAGTTGTTCCTGGCATTTTTAGTTTGACACAATTGTTCTCACCGGCTTGGCCTGAAAGTTTTTCATCTTTTCATATTTGACTAAATCGAATATCAAAATGCCTCTTCCGACGCCGGCCGGGTCACCTCTTTTGGCAAATTGAAAAGCCATATATCGGCCATCGTCGCTTACCACAGGATTTGACGCTTTGTAACCGCCGTAATCGCCAAAAAATGTCAGCCGTTCCGTCCTGCCCGAGCCGTCCAGCGCCAGCTTATAGATGTCAACATTCTGCGACCCTTTGGTATTGTGTTTATCGCACTCAACGAGCGTGTATTTGCCATCAGGGAAAATACCTTCCGGCTCATCGTACTGGTTCGGTGCTTTCGAATAGTTGACCACCTTGCCCGTTTCGATATCAAGCCCGGCAACTTCCGTACCCTGGTAACCATAAGCGCTGAATATCAGCTCCTTCTCATCCGGAGGCCGAAGGTTTTGTGTTTCAAGACCGGTCTTGAATGGCAAATCCCGCCTGTCCAGAATCTTCTTTTTGTTCGCGAGTTTAGGCCCACCTTCTTCATAGACTATATCCGCCATGTAGAATGCTCCGCCCTGCGTCCATGCGATTCGCATACGCCTGCGCGAGACCGCCGGGCCTTCGGAGCACTTCTCGCCCAGCGGCACAGGAGGCCCCGAAAGGTTTTCTTTGAGTATCCATAATTCGGCGTTTTTTTCGCTTCGGCTCGGCCACGGGTCCTTTGCGTCGAACTGCTGTGCCCCTGAAAGCAGAATATCGCCGTTAGCAAGATACAGTGCCCGAGTATATCCCTCGTGAAAATAATGGTGTGTCATTGGACGGATAATCTTCGTTTGAAGTTCTACCTCATACACGTCACCGAAAGTTCTCTCGATAAATAAAATGCGCTTACCATCGTGCGACCAGTCCGCCCTCTGACCGAAGTGCGTTACCCGCTTTATATGCGGCGGCAGCTCATCAAGCGGCGATTTACCTCTCCTGCTCTGCAACTGACCTGCACAGCCTGTCAACAACCACACCAAAACCACAAATAAAAGTTTGCTCGTTCCGTTCCACATAATTTTTCTCCTGCTTAGATGTTTTTTTTTGACTTCTACTATGGGATTTTCACCATCCCTGTACGAGTTATTGGTAAGTGCGTCCCAAGTATCCGACAATAACTCTTTTCAATTCGAGTGGATTTATCAATCCCACCCGGCGGTAAATAATTTGTCCGCCCGGCTTAATCAGAATCGTATAGGGAATACCCCCAGGCGAAACTCGGTCCACCGCCTCCATAAGCTCGTACTTATCTTCCGACTCAAACAGGTAATTCTTGCACGATGCCTGCTTCTTTTTCAGGAAGGAAAGGACGCTGTCTTTTCTTTCGGGCGAATCGGCACTGATGGTAATCAGTTCAAAATCACGCCGCCGGTACATGCGGTTTATGGCAACAAGCTCGTCAAATTCTATCACGCACGGTCCACACCAGGTCGCCCAGATGTTGAACAATCGCAGTTTTCCTGAATCGTTTTTCACAAGCTCTCTTATCCCCTTGGCATCTATCATCTCCATGCTGACCGGTTCCTTCGCCCAACTCTCGAAGGCCCTTTTCACGGAATCTCTTTTGTCCGACCACTTAATGGAACAGCCGAAAGTCCTGGTTTTTTTAACCGGGACTTCTCTACCCGCCAGTAGTGCCTCTATCGCGTTACGTGTATCGCGGGACTTGACCCGTTTGGACCTTTCCGAATCGTCGATTCGGCCGACATAGCGCAGCTTCCGTTCTTTGTCGAAGATAAACACATGCGGTGTCGTAACCGGCCCATAAGCGCGGGACACTTTTTGTTTATCTCCATCATAGAGATAGGGAAAGTTAAACTTCTTGTCCTTTGCCCGGATTTTCATCTCTTCCAGCGAGTCGTTAATGTCCGAGTAGCCTAACTCATCCAGACGTACCGCCCTGGGGTCGTTTGGCGAAATCGCTACCACCATAACGCCTTTGCTTTTGTAGTCGGCCGCCAGCTTCTTCATCCGCTCTTCGTATGCCTGGGCAGTGGGACAGTGATTGCAGGTGAAAATAACAACGATAATATCGGCATTGACAAAACTGGCCAGCTTATAATTTTTTCCATCCACGCCGGGAAGATTAAAGTCAGGTGCCTTCGCACCGATTTCCAGAGTTTTTGGCAATTTAGCAGCCGAAACGCAAAAACCTGAAGAGAACAGAATTATTGCTGTTATCAAGATGCTTTGTTTGTTTTTGTTCATCGTTGGATCTCCTGTTTGTTAAATATCATTGGTTTTGCTTTTGCCAGCCTGCTTTTTTCGCCAGCCGGTTGCCTTAATTCTGTTGAATTCTTCATTAATGTTTTCACCTTCATAAAACGACAGCCAGCCGTGCAGCCGGTACGTCTGGCCCGGCTCTAAATCCGGAAACTTCGGGTCGGAATGAAAACACGGACACTTCGGATTACCCCATGGCCGGTCACAGTTCTCCCATGCGGTTATAATCCATCGTTTGCCGTCACTGCTTCGACACGCAACATACGGATTTGTAAAGACTTTATTGTCGTTGGTCTGCTGCTCAAAACCAGCCGTCATCTTCGTCATCACGCATATTTGTGCCCGTAAATCGCTAAGGTGCTTATCTGTTCCGTTCTTGAGCCACATTTCCATCCGTACCGCTTCGCGCGCTGGCCTTACCTTTGCGCCGAATACGATTCCATTCGGGAGCTTTCGCTCAATATCCAGCTTCCCATCCGGACGCCGGTTCCATTCCAGCTTTGGCAGCTCAATTCCCTGCTTTGTCCATATTGTGTCGATATGGGTATGGGCCAGATACGTCAGTCCTAAGTTCGACCAGATGGCCTCCGGCAAATCCACGACTACGTAGCTGTTTGCATCCCACGGGGTAAAGACGCTGAACTTAGTTTCTCGCTGCGGCTCAATCGCTCCCTCCAAAAACCCAATTCGCGGATGCCGCCCTCCCGGATACGGCAATACCAGCAGCGGCCCATCCTCCTCCCGCTTCGGCCGATTATCCTGCTGAATGTCAAATTTCTTTAGTGCAGCAATTATTTTATTCTCCGACAAACCGGTAACTGCACTTATCTCTTCATCCGTGAACCGATGATACCACACCATATTCTTCAGCCAGTACTTCATCTCCTCATCATTACCCGGCCTACGAAAATTCCCCGAGCTAACTTCCTGGTCTTCCTCAGATTTCCACTTTAATTCACTAAGCTGCTCTTTCTTCACAAATCTCACATGTAAATCATTAAATAGTACACTGCACCCTTTTCCTTTATGATTTTCAAATGTTAGTATCTCCGGTCCACCAAACTGATTCCAGCCTCCCTTAGTCTCAAACAGCACCACCATATCCGGCGGTGAAGTCAATTTGGCATTGGGATTCATTGCATAGTGACACCGGCCCTCGCCTGCCGACGGGCAAAGAAACTCTTTTTTAGTTACCTCAGCATATTTTATAAGCAAATCACACCATTTATCCGGCGTAGGATATTTATCATCGTGACCACAGGCATAAATTAGCATCGCTTTTCCAAGGTCTTTTAAATTCCCAGCACACACCACTCGCCGGGCACGATATCGCCATGTTTGAGAATTATGAAAGGCGAGTAAAAGTGCACATATTAATGAAACATTGAGGACAATCCCTGTTATTGCTGATACTCGTCCCTTTAGTTTAAGCGTAGATTTCCGGATTCGGTGGACTGATACTATTCCCAGAATTACTCCAATCGAGCCGAATATTGTAACTATCATTACTGCAAGGAAATCAACTGTCATTGGCAGTCCAACTAATGCATAAATAAGGACGAAAATTCCCAGTGCAAGTGATGTTGACGCAAAACCACATATTTTGATTTTTTGCATTTTTGCACTATTTTCCTTTTCGTTCATGGTTTTTTCTCCCTCAGGATTTTTCGCAATATAGTCATCAGTGTTCTTGGCTCAAAATAGCTTGCTGCTAATCGCAAATATACTGTTTTTGGGTCTGGTATTCTAATTTTACCTTTCGTGTCGGCAAAGAGGGATTCAGCCTGCGTAGTTGCCTCTTTTGTAAATGAAAATACCACATCGCGGCCGCTGGTGACAACGCTTTTTATGTCCTGTTTGCTTGCAGCGATTCGAAGCTGTTGCCATTCCAGCAGCAGCTTGACCTCGTCCGGCACCGGCCCATATACGTCAGCTAATTCATTGGCTATCTGTTTCAAATCTTCGCTGCCCCTTGCGACAGCAATTTTACGGTACATATCCATCCGGTGCCTGTCGGTTGGTATATAATTTTTCGGTATAGTAGTGGGGAAACCCAAATCAACAACGGCGGTTGGTATCGGCTCGATGGATTCATCCTTTAATTTGCGAACAGCATCAGCCAAAAGTTCGCAATACATCTGATAGCCCACTATCTGAATATGTCCGGACTGCTCAGGCCCCAATATATTTCCCGCCCCGCGAATCTCCAGGTCCCTTAGAGCAATTCTAAAACCGGCGCCTAAATGCGAGTATTCTTCAATGGCCTTCAAACGTCTCGCTGCCAATGGTGTAATCGACCTTGAGGCCGGCAGCAGCATATAGGCATAGGCCCGGTGTTTATACCTGCCGACCCTGCCGCGAAGTTGATGCAACTCTGCCAGACCGAACCTGTCGGCATCGTTTATAAGAATCGTATTTGCGTTCGGAATGTCCAGCCCCGATTCGATAATTGTCGAGCACACAAGGACGTCAATCTCGCCGAGCACAAAGTCTATCATCGTCTTCTCAAGCGCACTTTTCGGCATTTGTCCATGTGCGATAGTAACTTTTGCGTCGCTGACCAGTTTTTGAATTTCCCAGGCCTTTTTCTCGATAGTTCTGACCCTGTTGTGCAGGAAGAATACCTGTCCCTGCCGGTTCAATTCACGAATAATCGCCTTTCTGATAAGCTCGTTGTTATAGGCAGTAACGGCTGTTACTATGCTTCGCCTGTCCAGGGGCGGCGTCGAAAGCGAGCTTATATCACGCAGGCCCAACAGCGACATATGAAGTGTCCGCGGAATCGGCGTGGCGGTCATCGTAAGAACGTCAACATTAACGCGCAGCTTTTTGAGTTTTTCTTTGTGTTCGACTCCGAACCGCTGCTCTTCATCGATTATCAAAAGCCCCAAATCCCTGAAGCCCACGTCACTACTCAAAAGCCGATGCGTCCCTATCAGGATGTCGACTTTGCCTGCCTTTGTTCGTGTGATTATATCTTTTGCCTGCTTTGTCGTTTTGAAGCGATTCAGGACCTCGATGCTAATTGGAAAATCTGCGAACCGCTCTGTGAAAGTCCTGCCGTGTTGCACACACAATACCGTTGTCGGCACTAAGATGGCCACCTGCTTTCCGTTCTCTACCGTCTTAAAAGCCGCACGCATCGCAAGCTCGGTCTTGCCATAGCCCACGTCGCCGCACAGCAGTCTATCCATCGCCACGGGTTCCTGCATATCGCTCTTGATTTGCTCAGCGGCTGTAGTCTGGTCCGGCGTTTCCTGATAAGGGAAAGACTGTTCAAATTCGGCCTGCCAGCTTGAGTCCTGTCCATACGCAATTCCGCCTGTTGCCTGGCGCTTCGCCTGAACTTCCAGCAGCTCAACGGCAAGGTCTCGAACGGAGGCCGTAACCTTTTCCTTTTGCCTCTGCCACCTTTTCGAGCCGACCTTGCTTAGCTTCGGGCGTTTCGGACTCGTGCCTATGTACTTTTGAACTAACGCAATATTGCGGACCGAAACCTGGATTTTTACACTGTCTGCATATCCAATCGTAAGGTACTCTGCGGTCCCCCCTTTTTCCTGTATAGTTTTCACACCCAGGAACTTGCCGATACCGTAGGAAGCGTGAACGACATAGTCACCGGCCTGCAAATCGCTGAGAGTATCCACCGGCGAGGTTGCCCTGGCGGGCCTGCGTCTTCTTCTCAGCACATATTGGCCGAACAGCTCGTGGTGACTTATAACAACCGTATTTAGCGAATTTATGACAAAGCCCTGATGAATAAACCCTAACAGCAGTTTAAAATTCGCCGGGATTTGTTTGTTAATCTCCTTTACAACTTCACCTATCCGTTTGACCTCAGCTTCAGCTTCGCAGTAAAGCAGCACATCTTTGCCGTGCTTCGCTTCTGTCACTAACTCCTCAAGGGCCTCTTTGTGTCCCGCCCACAAAGAAGTGGCCTTGTGCTGAAATCGCTGGATGCTTCTTATATCTACCTTAAGGAAATCTGCCGGCTCTTGTGTGGCAAATCGATAGATTCTCAGTTGTGTGAATTTTTCTAAGCCAGCATAAATATCAGTCCAGCTATAAAGCCGACCCGGGTTTTCGGCCCGCTCACAAAAAAGCTGTGCCACTTCTTCGCAGTCACCCGGCTCTTCGAGGATTATTATGGTATCTTGCGACAGGATATTTACAAAAAGCTCCCTTTCCTCTTGCGCAGCCCCACACACCGCCGAAATGATATTGATGCTTTCTATTTGCCGACTCGAAAGCTGCGTATCCAGATTGATTTCACGAATACTTTCTATAGTATCGCCGAAAAATTCAATCCTGACCGCCTGGGCCCCGTTAGAAGTTCCTGCTGATAATGGGACAGAAACCTCAAACGCTTTACTTCTAACGGGGTGAGCATCCTGTGAAGGCAGGGTTGCTTGTTTTTGGACCGATAGAACTTTGTCGACGGTCAGCGGTGCGTAAATATCTACGATACCTCCGCGGCGGGCAAATTGGCCCGGCAAATCAATCCTTTCCACGCGCTCAAATCCGTTTTCAACGAGCCAGCCGACAACCTGCTCCGGCGCCACCTCTCTTTCAACCTGCAATTGTAGACGGCTGTCCTGCAGGGCCTGCGGCTTCGGTACTGGTTGACAAAGCGCCTGTATCGATGCTGGAATAATAAAACTGTCTCCGCTCGAACGAGGTGCGTGATGTGAGATGCGAGATACGAGTTTTAACCTTTCAGAGCGAATCTCATCGGTGGCGTCGGCCAAATCTTCCTCACCCTCCCAAGCGCCCAGACTCGCAATTTTTTCGGCCCCGAAAGCGTGCAAATCGTCGGCTGCCTTGTCTGCATCATCAATATGCGGACAGATGTAGAGAATCGGCCGACCCAGCTTCTCTGATATGCAAGCTGCTAATAAGCGTGCAAAGGACCCCCATGTCCCCTCGACTTTAACCACCCCTTGACCGACCTTGGTGGCCTCAAGCCGCGAGATTATCTCCGAAACAATCTTATCTTGGCCAAGATTCATCGATTATATAAAAGCCGTCGTTTTTGCAGTTACCGACGGAGAAAATCGGTCAATAACGAACAATCGAAGCTAATCAGACGCCGAAGCTCGTTCCAACCGCCAGGGCCGCTCTTATAAGGTGATGGTTTCTCGGCACCGTCTTTATTTTGCCGGCGACGCGAGAAAGCGGGATGCTTGCAAGTTTTCCATCTTTTTGCACCACCAGATGGCCCTTGATGCCTTTCATCAGAAGTTTGATAGCCATATTGCCAAAGTTCGTTGCGAGGACCCTGTCAAACGGCGTGGGTGTTCCGCCTCGCTGTACGTGGCCAAGGACAACAGCTCTGCAATCAAGCCCGGTGCGCTCGTTGATTTGGCCGGCCAATACATTTGCGACCCCGCCTAAGCGAATTGGGTCGGGACTGTGCGCAACCTTTTTGGCAACGACCATTTTGCCGCCTTTTTCCTTTGCCCCTTCAGCTACTACCACGATGCTGAATCTCTTGCCCCGCTTGGACCGGCCAAGCACAAACTCGCAGATTTTGTCGAGGTGGTATGGTATCTCCGGCAGAAGAACAACGTCTGAGCCGCTTGCAACGCCCGCGTGAAGGGCAATCCAGCCGGCGTATCTGCCCATGACTTCGATAATCATCACGCGATGATGAGAGCTGGCTGTGGTATGGATTTTATCAATCGCCTCAGTCGCGGTGGTGACAGCAGTGTTAAAGCCGAAGGTAATATCCGTGCCGTAAAGGTCATTGTCGATTGTCTTGGGGACACCCATAACGACAACGCCTTTTTTGGCAAATCCGGCAGCCGAGGACATAGTACCGTCGCCGCCGATGCAGATAAGCGCATCGATGTTGTTGCCTTTCAGGTTCCTGACACAGTCGTCCGAAACGTCCCTGGTCCGGGTCGTTTTGCCAACTGTTACCTTGTGCTTGAATGGATTGGCCACGTTGGAGGAACCCAGAATCGTTCCGCCAACCGTCAAAATATTGCTGACATCATTGTATTGAAGTACACGCATCCGGTCTTCGATTAGCCCCAGATACCCATCTTCAATTCCCCAGACCTCAAGGCCGAATTTGTTTATCGCGGTCTTGGTAACGGCCCTGATAACAGCATTAAGACCCGGACAATCCCCACCACCCGTCATTACAGCTATGGACTTGATGCCTTTTGCTTTCATAATGTTCCACCTTATTATTCAATACCTTATCAGGTCATAGCTTTCTTCGCTGCTTCTATTGTCTTCTCGACTGTAATTCCGAACTTCTCGAAGCAAATCTTGGCGGGTGCGGATGCACCGAATGATGACATCCCAATAAAGACGCCTTTATCGCCGAGCCACTTCCACCAGCCCTGTTCGACACCGGCTTCAATGCCAACTCTTGCCTTGACATTAGGCGGAATAACCGAGTCCCGGTATTCTTTGTCCTGCTTTTCAAACAGCTCCCAGCAGGGCATACTGACTACCTGTGCAGCTATCTTCTCAACCGCCAGTTTTTCCGCGGCCTCCGTCGCAACACTAACTTCAGAGCCGCTCGCTAAAAGTAATACATCCGGCTTATCGGCACCGACAAGAACATAGGCGCCCTTACTCAGATTTGCAGCGGAACTGTACTTGTCCTGGTCGATGACAGGTAGTCCCTGCCGGGTCAGAAGGAGAGCCACAGGGCCATCTCGATGCTCCAGCGCAAATTTCCACGTTTGCGTTGTTTCATTCGCATCGGCAGGTCTAAACACCAGCAAATTTGGTATCACCCGAAGGGCCGCAAGCTGCTCTACCGGCTGATGCGTCGGCCCATCCTCGCCAAGGCCGATGCTGTCATGGGTAAAAACAAATATCGTAGGGTACCTGGACATAGCGGCCACGCGAATCGCCGCCCGCATATAGTCGGAGAAAACCAGGAACGTCCCGCCATAAGCCCTGGCCAGCCCGGTTACGGAGATTCCATTCATTATCGCCCCCATCGCGTGTTCCCTGATGCCGTAATGTATATACCTGCCGTCCCGGGCGCCTTTTTGGAAAGCCTTCGCACCGACAAACTCTGTATTGTTCGACGGCGTCAAATCTGCTGAGCCGCCAAGGACCAGCGGCAATTTCGGCATCAACGCATCGAGCACTTTGCCCGAGGCCTTGCGTGTTGCAATAGAGCTGCCTGTCTCAAAGTTCGGCAAAATATCATCAAGATTCACAGATAGTTTCCCCTCCGCGGCGTCTTGGAATTGTTGAGCAAGCTCCGGATGCGCTTTGGCGTATTCAGCAAACATCTTGTTCCACGCCGCCTCTGCCTCTTTACCCTTGTCGGTGGCTTTTCGGATATGAGCCAGGGCCTCTTTGGGGACATAAAAACTCTTTTCAGGGTCCCAGCCGAATCTCTCCTTAGTCAATTTGATTTCATCGTTCCCTAAAGGAGAACCGTGCGACTTAGCTGTATCCTGCATATTCGGGCTGCCGTAGGCAATGTGGGTGCGAAGTTTTATCAGCGTGGGCCGCTCCTTCTCCTGCTCTGCATTCTCCAACGCTTTTTCAAAAGCAGCCATATTATTGCCGTCGCCGCCCACTTCCTGTACATTCCAGCCGTATGCTTCATAGCGTTTTACCCGGTCTTCTGTGAAAGCCAGTTCCGTGTCACCATCGATACTGATGTGGTTGTCATCATAAACGACAATCAAATTATCTAATCCCAGATGTCCCGCTAACGAGCTGGCCTCCGAAGAAACACCTTCTTGCAAATCACCGTCACTGGCTATGACGTAGATTTTATAATCGATGATTGGAAAGCCGTCCCGATTGAAATAGTTTGCCAGATACTTTTCGGCTATTGCCATCCCCACGGCATTGGAAATGCCCTGACCTAAAGGCCCGGTCGTAACTTCAATCCCGGACTGCGGGTCATATTCCGGATGGCCGGGTGTTTTGCTGCCCCACTGCCGGAAATTCCTTAATTCATCCAGACTTATGTCGAAGCCTGTCAGATGCAGCAGCGAATAAAGAAGCACACTGCCGTGGCCCGCCGAAAGAACGAACCTGTCCCGATTATGCCATCTCGGATTGGCCGGATTATACTTCATATATCTTGTCCAGAGCACGTATGCCGCAGGCGCCATTCCCATCGGCATACCGGGGTGGCCGGAATTGGCCTTCTGAACGGCTTCTACAGACAGAAACCGAATCGTCTGGACACATAGTTCGTCAAGTTTTGATAAACCTGGATTCTTTGCAGTGTCTTTCATTGCTAATTTCCTAAATAATGTTCTTGATACATATTTGTCGTCGAAACAAGATACCTTTTAATCCTCATTTCTGCAAGTGCTTTTACTGCTTTGGCCAAAGCCCATATTTCCCCCCAATGTTTTACGTGGCGTCTATTTACCTCCAAAAATCTTACTGTTTGACAAACCTATACCCTGTTCGGATAATTACAGTCATTAGCGAAAACATAAGCCCTGTCGGTAAGAAAGGCATTTGAACAGATGGAAACTGGTGTGCAACAGACACAAGAAAAAGACAATTGTGATATCTCTATAATCCGGCCACAAATGCGAAATGAAGATGTCGAACTCAGAGGCCAGGGGATGTCTTCAACAAAAATGAAAGCCATCAAGAAGGGCCTGCTGACTTTACATACTTTGGAACTTATGGCCACCAATATCTACAAGTTTCAGATTAGCAAACAGCAAAGCGAACTGAACCGCCAATTAATCGCCGCAATGTGTAACGAAATGACGCACTATCAGGACTTTCAGGTCAAGCTTCTTGAATACGGCTTCAGGCCCAGCAAACTGCGGTGGGCATATTGGGTTGTCGGCTTTGTATTTGGCTTCGGCTCTCGACTGCTCGGCACAAAGGCAATTCTGAAAACCGGCATCTGGGTGGAGACAAAAGCCGTTCATCACTATGATGAGCTTCTAAACTCGATAGACTGGGACGAGGATTTGCTCAAAATACTTGAAAAGAACCAGGCCGACGAATACGGCCACGTCAATCGCTGGAAAAATCTCCTCCAATCAAGCGAAGTATAAGATATGGCCTGAAGTAAGAGTGTCTGAAAGTGCGTGATAAAGCCCTTCATTTGTACGAGTATCTTTATTATTTTTGGTCTGCAATTCCATACACTGACTTGCCATTTATCCAAAATCCACATTTTGTGAGCAAACCGACAACTTTTTTAGACAAAAACCAGGAAAATCTATAATTTCTTGAACTTATTGACTGACAGCGCATCTTTATACATTGAGGATAATGCATGAACTCAAGCGGCCGACTAATAGAACAAGTACTTGTGCTTCGTTGTCAAATTGGTGATATGGATGCATTTGCGGAACTTATCGAGCGATACCAGGCACCGCTGCGTTACTTCATAAGTCGTTTGTTAGAAGATACCCAAATGTCAGAGGATATTTTTCAAGAAACCTGGCTAATCGTTATCAGGCGGATATACACTCTTAAGAAAATTGATGCGTTTCCAGCATGGCTGTACCGTATCGCACGTAACAAGGTTTATCAACAGCTCAGGAGGAAAAAGAACTTGTTCGAGTTTGATAAAAATATCGCAATTCCCGATGATGCCGAAAATTACGTGTTTTCTTCTGAAGATGTGGGGGAAATCCATAGGTGTTTGAAGGAATTGCTACCCGAATATAGAGAAGTCCTGATGCTGCGTTTCCTGGAGCAAATGTCGTATCAAGAGATATCACAGGTACTAAACTGCAGCTTGGGTACTGTCAAATCTCGAATTTATTATGCAAAACTTGCGCTTAAAAAAGAAATGGAGAAATAAATGATGGCTAAAGAAAGTGAAATCAAAAAGGAACTTCTAAAGCAGATGGACAAGAATTCTGTCGAAGAGACCGATGTAGGCGTGAATTCAGCAAGGAAAATCATCGAAAAATATAAGGCTCAACTTAGACGGCTGAAGTGGATTACAGCAATAAGCTGGCTGGTCACAATACTATATTTTGTGGCCATGCATATTTTGAAGGATATTTTGTTCGATGGCAGCATCGGAAACTTTCTTACCGAAGACGAATTTTGGCTCGTAAGTCACTCAGATACAGGATTGAAGGTGCTGATTGTGATTGCTGTTCTCCTTTCGTACTTAATCTACTCTAAGTCGAGAACATTGACTACACTACAGGTTTGTGCCAGGTTGGCAAACATCGAAGAGTACCTCAAAAAAATATCTCAAGGCGAATGAGCCCCACTAAAACTTGACAACTCGCACGCTACTTGCTAAACTCCCAAACGTCTTTCGCTACCGGCCCTATAGGCCTCTATGTATAACTTTCTCTGATATGAGTCAATTAGTTGAAAACCAACGTGTAAGGAAAAGAGCTGGAAACCAAAGGGAGGCAGAACAGATGAATCAAATATCGGGTTCTATGAATCGTCGGGAATTTCTAAAGCTGATAGCAGTTGGCGCATCTGCATTTGCGCTGCCGGGATGTGCGAGCACTTCTCAGCCCGTGATGTCGGAGCAGACGAAGAAGCAGACTAAACGGACGAATGTGCTGTTCATAGCCATAGATGACCTGAACGACTGGGTCGGCTGCCTCGGCGGCCATCCGGATGTAAAGACGCCAAACCTTGACCGGCTTGCCCGGAGAGGGGTGCTCTTTACAAACGCCCACTGCTCAGCTCCCGCTTGCAATCCTTCACGCGCCAGTCTTATGACGGGAATTCTGCCGTCAACGTCCGGCGTTTACCTCAATCCCCACCCCTGGCGAAAGTCGCCGGTACTCAGTGAAGCCACCACGCTGCCACAGCACTTTATGGCCCACGGCTACCGGGTGATTGGCGGCGGCAAAATCTACCACGGCGGCTTCCCCGACCCCCCGTCCTGGCAGGAGTATTTTCCATCGCAGAAAAAAAACAAGCCCGATGACCCGATGCCTCCGAACCGGCCGCTAAACGGCATCCCTAAAACCGCACATTTCGACTGGGGGCCGGTAGATGTGCCGGATGAGGAAATGGGCGACGCCAAAGTCGCAGACTGGGCTATAGGCGAGATGGGCAAAGAACACGAAAAACCGTTTTTCCTTGGCTGTGGCTTCTTCCGCCCCCATTTGCCCTGGTACGTTCCGCAGAAATATTTCGATATGTATCCGTTAGACAAAGTAACTTTGCCTAATGTCAATGAAAACGACCTTGACGATGTCCCGCCGATAGGCAAACGGATGGCCAGGCCTGAGGGCGACCATAAAAAGGTCACCGAGCACAAACAGTGGCGAAAGGCGGTGCAGGCTTACCTGGCGAGCATCAGCTTTGTGGATGGCTGCGTGGGCAGGGTAATCGACGCACTGGATAAAAGCCCTTATGCCGGTAACACTGCTATCACACTTTGGGGCGACCACGGATGGCACCTTGGCGAAAAGCTGCATTGGCGCAAATTCGCGCTATGGGAAGAGGCAACGCACGCTCCACTTATGATAATCGCGCCGGCAATAACCAGGCCGGGCGGAAGATGTTCCCGGCCGGTGAGTTTCATCGACATTTATCCGACACTGATAGATATCTGTGGCTTGGCTCCAAAGCCCGAGCTTGAAGGTAAAAGTCTGTTGCCACTTTTGAGGAATCCCAGGGCAAGTTGGCGTCGGCCTGCCCTGACGACGCACGGCCGCAATAATCATTCGCTGCGGTCGCAGCGATGGCGATATATCCGGTATAGTGACGGAACCGAGGAACTCTACGACCATTATACGGACGAGATGGAGTGGAACAACCTCGCCAACGATCCCACGTATGCCGAAATCAAGAAGCAGCTTGCAAAGTGGTTGCCGAGGACCAATGCCACCGATGTGCCAAGAAACAGGCCCAAAAAGAAACGTTCAGCCAAAAAACCCGAGCGCAAGACATAAAACTAAAAGCCCAATCAATCTTAGGACGGTTGCTCGAACGGGCGCACTTACGCGGATATTTACCTTATAGTGACGCTTCCACAATTGGAACTCGTGGTCGGATTGCACTTGCAGGCAAACGTATATTCGCTATACTACGAACTTGATATTTGTATGAATATTGCTGCTTAACTCAATTTGTTATCTGACTGAAAGGAGAAAATATGGAAAGTATGGTCCACGTTTCGCAGAGTACACACGCGGCCCCAGGATTTCTCATACTGCTAATGATGTTCGGTATTTTTGTCGGCCTGATAGTGCTGGCTATAAAGGTGTTGATTTTTTGCAAGATATGCTCTAAGGCTGGTTACAGTTGGGCGCTCGGCCTGTTAATTCTCGTGCCAATAGCGAATATAATTATCGCCTTTTATATCGCTTTTGCCGACTGGCCGATTCGGAAGGAAGTACGCCAATTGAAACAGCAGCAGGCAAAGCCGGAAGCGTGATGTGTGCATCGTGAATCCGACTGCGGGATCCGTTAGAAATTCCACATTCGTGGCGTGGCAGCCTCAAGCGCAGCTTGGGGATGGCTCATCCAATTTCTAACAGGAAAAAAACGAAAATTGCTAACGGGGCAAGTAACGAGTATCAAGTAGTGCATCATATAATAATACTTTTTCTCTGCGCCGCTATCCTGACTGGGTCACTGCTCTTGCAGCTCAGCGAGGGAGAACTTTACCTGTTCGGCTTCAAATGGCCTCATCGCTGCCTGTTATACGAGACTTTTGGCATAAAATGTGCCCTCTGCGGCCTGACACGCTCTTTTTGCTCACTGGCACACGGTAATTTCCGCCAGGCTCTAAGGTTCCATAACTTGGGCCCGCTAATTTTTGCCTTTACTTGTTTCCAGGTTCCGTATAGAATACACGGTGTAATAATTCACCCCAAAAAAATGGGAAGAAAACTAATAAAAATAAACTCAAGTTTAACTGTAACAATTTCGATATTGATTTTTGTTAACTGGTTTGTTTATCTTGGAGGACTTATTTTATGAATTCGCAAGAAGCTAAGATAAGTGTAATCGACCCTATCAGCCCTGCTATCGAAAGGGTAAAAACTATCCTTTTCAGGCCTTTCGACTTTGGCAAATGGTTTGTCATCGGCTTTTGCGCCTGGCTGGCGTACCTCGGAAGCGGAGGCGGCGGAGGTGGCCCACACTTCAATTTCCCCGGCGGACAGCAGCGGCATGGACCTCAATTCCAAGAGGCTCTACACCACGCAAAAGAAGTCACGCTCGACAACTTATTCTGGATTCTCCCTGTTGCCATAATCGCCGTTGTGGTAATGATAATAATCGGTCTTGTTATCACCTGGCTCAGCAGCCGTGGTCACTTTATGTTCCTGCACTGCGTTGCCCTAAACAAATCAGAAGTCAAAGCCCCCTGGCGAAAATTCAAGAATCAGGCCAACAGTCTTTTCCTTTTTCGCATTGTTGTTGGCCTCATCGGGTTTGGTTTCTTTATGCTGCTCATCGCCATGTTAGTGGTTCTCTTTGTCCTCTTACTCGCAGGCCGCGGCGACCCGAATCCTCTCGGCATCATTTTCATGGTCTTGCTTGCGCTTTGTCTTATCTTACCCACAGCCATTGCCTTCGCGCTGATAAAGAAATTCACACTGGATTTCGTTGTACCGATTATGTTTTTGCGACAGGGGACCTGTATGACTGCCTGGCGCGAGTTTTGGAAACTGCTTACCGGTAACAAAGGCAGGTTCACCCTCTACATTCTTTTCCAGATTGTCATAGCAATTGCTGTCGGCGCAATTATTATGGCGGGTGTGTGTGTAACTTGCTGCTGTCTCGGCTGCATACTCGCAATCCCATATATTGGTACGGTTCTTTTGCTGCCCATACTCGTCTTCAGCCGCTCTTATACTCTGTTGTACTTGCGCCAGTATGGCCCCAGCTTCGACGTCTTAAGCCCGGAAATCGCTACAACGTGAACTGGTTAAGGATTGTTTGTACAACAATCCAAAGAGTTGCGTTCTGCCTTATTTAGGTTGCTTCAGGTGCTGCTGGGCCCAAAGCGCAAGGGCCGAGCCTGTCAGCAGGACCACGCCGAAGAGTAATTGAAAAGCATTCAACGATTCTCCAAAGACGATATTGGAAATAGCAAGCACTATAAACGGTTGAGCCAATATCACAAGCGCCGGGATGGTCGCTCCGATACGCCTCATCGCTGCATAGTACAGTACATGGCCTAATGCGATGGCCGTTACTCCCGAAATCACAACACACGCCCACTGCCAGGCGCCCATTTTCACGCACTCTTCCACGTTGCCGAATAGCAAGGCGAGCAGGGAAAGCCCGGCAACCGTGTAAATACTTATCACCGCGAAACCATGGTGAGAATCAACATCCTTAAAAGCGATTCTCACAGAAAGTGTGTATATCGCCCACGTAAAGGCACACGCAAGGGCAATAATTACGCCGGTTACGGTCTTAGTCGCGACGAAGTCTTCCTTGTAATACATTACGCCGACCACCCCGATCGCAGAAAGCGCCAGCCCCAGCCAGAAGCGTTTGCTTTTAACCAGCGGCCTTTCGTCGTGAAAGAAAATAAGCGAAAAGCCTGCTATCCAGATAATAGACGATTTCGTCAGCAGGACCATAAAGGCCGGGCCTACATAGTAAAAAGCCGCAGCCCAAAGACTTTGCATAACAATATTTGGCACAACAGGCAGCAGAGCTTTCCGCCATATTCTTGCATCCATTCGTTTTCTCTTGATGTCAAAAAGGAGAAAGGGGAGCCAGAATAGGCAAGCCGCCGAATACCGCAGAAGGTTCTGAGTCCACGAATCCACATAGCCGGTCAGGTACTTTATAAAAATCGGACCCAGTACCCAACAGGACAGCGTGCCAAGGCACGCGAAAGTCGCTGAAATGTCGAATTTTTTAGTATTCGCGGTATCCATTCACTTTTTATCCATAGTTAACTTTTTCTTATAAAGTACGCCGGTATACAATATAAAAGAATAATTATCAATATTCTGTTTTGAGATTGGGTTTGTTTGGGTTTGTATTGGGTTTGTTTTGGCATTTTATTGGCTTTAATTGGGTTTGATTGGGTTTGTTTTGGCTTTGAATTGGGTTTGTTTTTCCCGCGTTGACCAGGTGTCCTTTTTTCATAATCCCTTGATAATACCATATTTACGTTCATTTGGGCATTTTGGAAATTGGGTTTGTTTTGCATAAAATGAGCGATTTGTAGTGCGCTCTCTACAGTTGTAAAGGGGAAATTAGTGAAAAGTGAGCTAAAATGCCTAAAGTGAACTAAAGTTGGATTATCGATTCTCGTATAGCGTATAGCGTATTTCACGGTTATTCACCATTCATTAAGGAATAAATTTTCAAAATGGTTCCCTGCCTACGACATGCAGGGATTCGTATCTGCTGATACTAAGACGTGCGGTTCTCCGCTAAATCTGCCATTTCTATGGCGTTTTTTATTATACCAAACTCGTCCTGAATGTTCAATAATAATCGAACTTTTTTATAAAAAAAGTGCTTTTTTGGAGCTGCTCTATTTTCTTACATAATTACCGATAGGTCTTCCGTTATCATTCGACCAATATAAATATGTCGTTTTATTGAGATACTTTTCCGTCTTTACTGTCATGATTATTTACTTTTTTTATTCGGGTAGTTCGCCTTTCTTCCTCTTCTTTCCGCATCACTTCATGCGATTTGAGATATTCCGGTTTAATTGCGGGGACAAGAGTGTAGGATTCCGTGCGTTCAAAAATGAAACAGTAGACCGGTTGGATATACTGGTCAATATACGGAGTGTGATACGCAAGTTCCACCTTGGTTGCTTTTCCGGTGGAGGTCCTCGGAGATGCATTACGATGTATGAGGTGTTCGAAGGCTTCTTTAGGTGACCTTATTGGTACCAGCTTATAGGGCTGATACTCGAACCAGCGCTTGGATACATCCGTGATTTCCCCAGCCACTCCAATACAAACAATAATTACCGAGCCATGTCCACAAAACTTGTATTGGCCAAGATTCCTGGTGAACCATACTTCCATCGCTCCTATCGAACCTATATTAATACCAGACACACCACCCAGATATGCATACTCCGGCAATAAATCCCGTTCTTTGAGGTATTCAGTAGCGATTCTTATACATTCTTCTTCGCTGGGGTAATCCTTTCTGTCTTCGCTGAGATTCTCTCGTGCTTTTTTATGTTTGAATATTCTGAAAAATCCATTGTGTGCCTGATACATAAAATTATAGGCATCAGTATTAAGATGGTAATAGGATACATCGCGTCTATACACTGCATCTGTGGGCATGTCGAAGTGTTTCTCTGCGAGTTCCCGAATATAAGCTTCTGTCACATTCTTCTGGAGTATTATCTTATACAAAAGCATCTTGTCAGGTACTTTGGGGAAATGACCGACAAACTCAAGTTTAAGAGGTCTACGGTAGGGGTGGCGACGATACCAATAGATGCTAATATCCTCCAGCTTCTCATTACTGTCAATCACTGGGTACGGGAATTTGGATTCATCAACAAGATATGACCATTCAGGCTCAGGTATGGTTTCTTCCTGAGACAAGAAAAATATCACTCCAACGATACACAAAATAGCCAGTATTACTGCGACTATACAACCTACTAATGTTGTATTTTTCATTTGCAATCTCCTGTTATCGAATTGCTACCAGCTTATTTCATCCCACCATTATACCGAGTACTTACTTCAACAATCAACATTTTAGTCCAAAATTCTCAGTGTTATGGTATTTTGAGAAAAACACATACAGACGGCGAATTTGAGGTGTATAGGGGTTTTGTTTGGGTGAATGTAAGACTATAAAAATCCCCCCAGCACAGGGCTGGGGGCTATATAAAAAGAAAAATACACGATGGTGGCGGGGGCTTTCGGAATGGAATAGAATTATGTACCCCCGGCATAAAGCCGAGGGATTTCGGTTTGTGATATTGACCCACCGGATAAACCGGTGGGCTTTCGGATTGGGATGTTAACCTGCAGGGTGAATCGGTGGGATTTCGGTTTGTGATATTGACCCACCGGATAAACCGGTGGGCTTTCGGATTGGGGTATTAACCCGCCGGATAAACCGGTGGGCTTTCGGTTTGTGATATTGACCCGCCGGATAAACCGGCGGGCTTTCGGATTGGGGTATTAACCCGCCGGATAAACCGGTGGGCTTTCGGATTGGGGTATTAACCTGCAGGGTGAATCGGTGGGATTTCGGTTTGGGAATTGACCCACCGGATAAACCGGTGGGCTTTCGGATTGGGGTATTAACCTGCAGGGTGAATCGGTGGGATTTCGGTTTGGGATATTGACCCACCGGATAAACCGGTGGGCTTTCGGATTGGGGTATTAACCCGCCGGATAAACCGGCGGGCTTTCGGATTGGGGTATTGACCCACCGGATAAACCGGTGGGCTTTCGGATTGGGATGTTAACCTGCAGGGTGAATCGGTGGGATTTCGGTTTGGGATATTGACCCACCGGATAAACCGGTGGGCTTTCGGATTGGGATGTTAACCTGCAGGGTGAATCGGTGGGATTTCGGTTTGGGGTATTAACCCGACGGATAAACCGGCGGGCTTTCGGATTGGGATGTTAACCTGCAGGGTGAATCGGTGGGATTTCGGTTTGTGATATTGACCCACCGGATAAACCGGTGGGCTTTCGGATTGGGGTATTAACCTGCAGGGTGAATCGGTGGGATTTCGGTTTGGGAATTGACCCACCGGATAAACCGGCGGGCTTTCGGATTGGGGTATTAGCCCGCCGGATAAACCGGTGGGCTTTCGGATTGGGGTATTAACCCGCCGGATAAACCGGTGGGCTTTCGGATTGGGGTATTAACCCACCGGATAAACCGGCGGGCTTTCGGATTGGACCTTAACCCACCGGATAAACCGGTGGGCTTTCGGTTGTGTCGGTTTACATATTGGATTACCTTATTTAACTAGTTTTCATCGAAACAATAACGAACACTAAATCCCTTTGTCCACAACCTGCCGACAAAACCATTACTTTCCATAGCCAGTCTCGCTGCATTTTTGTAATGACTCACTGCAGAAGCAGCCGAAATAAAATTACAATCCGTTACCAAATGGATATGGCTTTTTCTGATAGAAATTGTGTAAATCTTCTGGTTTAAGCCAGCGGATTCCTCAATTATAGCCTTTTCGATGATTTTTCTTTGTGCGGCGGTCAACGATACTTTTGGATACTTCATGCTTTCCTTATTTTTATTCTCCAGCGGAGTATTAGGTTTAAGTATTTGACCGTTTTTGACGTATTTGCGTCTGTCACCCTGCAACCAGCTGCCATAAGGTGTCCACGTCAACATATACCCCAAAACCTTTTGCATTTTTCACTCTCCATGGGACACCTTAGGTGAAGCATCCAGTATCAAGTATCGAATAATTAACCAGTCACCATTTCTACGACTATCTTTGCGACCTCGTCAGACGCTTTTTTCTTGGCCAACGGCTCGACCAGCTTAATCAGCTCACCACTGATTTTAGTCAGTTTGTCCCTGTCCTCCAAAAGCTGCTCAATCCTTTCGGCAATTGGTTCTATCGAGCTAAAGTACGGCATAAATTCCGGCACCAATTCTTTATCGCTTAAAATATTGACCAGCGACAGATACTTTGGTTTTACCAGCCACCACCCAACCAGGTACCACAAAATCCTGCTGGATTGATACATTATCACCATAGGACAGCCCACTGCTGCCACCTCCAAAGTGGCACTGCCGCTCGCCACAATCGCAAAATCACAAGCTCCGGCAGTGCTGCCGACCGTGCCGATGGTATATTGACACTCGAAGCCGGCAATTTGTGCCGCTTTGAGAATCTCTTCTCGCTCAGCGTCCACAGCCACAGTTACATAAGTTACTGCCGGATACTTTTGCTTTAACCGGCTCGCTATCTGCTGCATTGGGAGCCAGAGTGAGTCAATCTCAGCGGCCCGTGAGCCGGGCATAAGCGCTATCTTTAAGTTTCCCGTGTCGAAGTTTTCGTATCTTTTTCCGGGTTGGTCCAAATCAATATTTACTCCATCAAACAGCGGATTACCGACGAAAACAGCCTCTACTCCTCTTTGGCCGAACCAATCCTGCTCAAATGGAAGTATGCAGCAGAGTTTGTCGCAGTATTTTCGAAGCTTTCGAATTCGCCAGCCGGCCCAGGCCCAAAGCTGTGGAGCGACGTAGAAAAGGGTTTGTATCCCCGCTTTTTTTGCGGCTTTTGCGATGTGGAAGTTGAAGGCGGGAGAATCACAGACGATAACCAAGTCCACCTTATTGTTTTTAAGAAAACCAGTTATGCGTTTTATCAACCTGTAGAAATGAAGTACGTGGCGAAACGCTTTATATATCATTACTGCTTTTCCTACGGTGGTTTCCAGCAGGCTGCACCCGGCTGAAGCCATTTTAGGCCCGCCGACGCCGACACATTCAATCCGTCCAAGGGCCGGACTTTCAGCATCGTGATCGCTTTTTTGCAAAGCGGTTATCAGGCCTGCACAATGGGCGTCGGCGCTGTGGTCAGCGGCGCTGATGAAGATGCGATATGTCTTGTCATGTTCGGCCATAATAATTTAGGTGCCTTTCCGTCAAAGAGCCGGACTTTCAGTGTTACCACGATTTGAACAAAACAGCAACCAGAACAATCTGCCACAAAGACACAAAGTCACGAAGTTAAAAAAGAAATATACTGTAATTTTAGTGTCTTGGTGCCTTAGTGGCAAAAAATAAATATTTTGTGAAGGTGCAAAGTTCAATCAAAAACACATCGCTCCCCGAAAGATGAGAAAAAGTCATATATCCTGTTATGTCAGCGGAGCCCATGCGGTTGTTTTTATTTTGACGGATGAAAAGATTTCGTTTAATGTGAGAAGCGAACGTTAGATTTGGTTTGTCAACAATAGAATTGTGTTTCGTTTTTGAAAGGAGGATTTTGAGATGAAAAGACGGGAATTTTTGGCAACGGGTATTGCCGGTGCGGCAGGGCTGAGCAGTTTGGCCAAAGCTGGTGAGAAAAGTAGCTAAAAACGGGAATACTTTGAGCTGCGGCGGTATCACTTCCTTAATCGGGCTAATACGAGGGCACTGGGTGATTTTCTGCGGGAGGTCGGCATAGCTGCGATGAACCGGATAGGGATTGAAGCCGTCGGTGTCTTTAATGTGGTGTATGGGCCGAATAAGCCGACAATGTATGTACTACTGGTGCATAAGTCTTTGGAGTCGGTGGCGACGGCATCGGACCGGCTGATGGCGGATAGTAAGTACCGCAACTCGGACTTTGTTAATTCGGCTCTGGCTGACCCGGCATACGTGCGTATGGAAAGCTCACTGATGGTGGCCTTCAAGGATATGCCGAAACTGGAAGTGCCGGAAAAGAAATCGCGAATCTTCGAGCTTCGCACTTACGAGAGTCACGGTACAAGAGCGGCCAAGAAGAAGATTGAGATGTTCAACGAAGGCGGCGAGATAGCGATATTCAAAAAGACGGGTTTGCAGCCGGTTTTCTTCGGCGAGACTTTAATAGGGCTTTAAATGCCGAATCTTACGTATATGCTCGTCTTTGCTGATATGGAAATGCGCGGCGAAAGATGGGGCGTGTTCGGAAGCGACCCGGCCTGGAAGAAGCTGCGTGGCAATCCTGCTTACAAAGATACCGTTTCCAACATCACCGACATAATCCTGCGACCAACCCGGTATTCGCAGATATAATTTTTGCCGAAAAGACCGGTCAAGGAGAAGAGAAACATGTGGCAATCAAGGATTTTATTGTTAGCGTTCTTAGCCGGTGTGTACCCGGGAATTATCGAATCAAAAGCAGGGCAAATAAAAGAGGTTTATCCTGGAAAGGAATGGGAAACCAGGAGGCCGGACGAAGCTGGCCTGGAAGCGCGCAAATTGAAGGCGTTAAGCGATTACGCCGATGGATTCGGCTGCGTGGTGCGTCACGGGTATTTAGTTTATACATGGGGTGATGCGAGCAGGCGAAAAGACGTTGCATCGGCAGTAAAGCCGGTTTACACGCACTTTCTACTTGCCGCTGTGGAGCAGGGCAAGCTCAAAAGCGTTGAGGAACCGGTTGCTAAATTTGAGCCAGGACTTAATTCGCTGAACAAATCACTCGGCTACAAGGACCGCAAGATTACCTTCAGACATGTGTGTAACCAAATCTCGTGCTATGGAGTAGGTGAGCAGCCGGGCCGGGCTTTCGATTACAGCGATTATAATATGGCACTGCTTTTCGATGCCTTGTTCCTGAGGGTATATGGGTCCACATGGAAAACAGTGGATGCTGATATCTTACGTCCCAAACTTACAAAAGTCCTTCAATGTCAGGATAATCCCACTTTCATGGCGTTCGGAACCGGCAATCGTCCCGGCCGACTGGCAATTTCGCCACGCGACTTTGCGCGTTTCGGACTCCTGTATTTGCGCAAAGGCAAATGGAAAGGCAAACAGCTTATCAGTGCTAAGCACGCGACTTTAGCTGTGACGAGTCCGCTGCCTACTTCGATTCCACGAACAAAGGGCAAATCAGCAGAGATGATTCGAGGGCAGCGTTCAATCGGCGGGGGGAACAATCAGTGCGACCACAATGGCAATTACAGTTTTGCCTGGTGGATAAATGGTGTGGGTCGTGATGGGAAGCGCAATTGGCCAGACGTTCCCGCCGATGTATACGGATGTTTTGGACATGGCGACATACGGGCTATGGTTGTTATGTCAAGCCTGGATTTAATTGTCAGTTGGAACGACACTAAAATCCGCGGAAACAAGATGGTAAACCAGGCTCTGAAACTGCTCGTGGAGGCAGCGAGCTCAAATCCAAAGAATCCGTCGAGTAAAAGGTCCAAAAGCGGAGGTGAGGATTTTGGTAAAAGAGAAGGATTTATGTGGAAGTGCCTGGAGTGGAGTGTGGACCGTGTTTCCTGTTCGGGGAATCTGTTCGATGTGGTGGCGACGGTTAGTTTTACTCATTCGGGCAGTGGTGAAAAGCGAGTCACAGAGATGTTTTATGATGGAGACAAGATGTGGAAGTTTCGGTTCACCGGCACGCGGACGGGTAAGTGGGCTTTCACAACCAAAAGTGAGGTTCCTGATTTAGATGGACGAAGTGGGACGGTGACAATTAAGCCGAATCCGAATCCCAATATCAAGGGCTTTCTGACGACGCATGGGAACAAGTTTGCGATACAGGTTGGAAATGAAGGCAAGCTGAAGGCTTACCGGTTCAATGCTTATATGAATGGGCGTCGGTTTCCGAGGTGGGAGTCGTTCGAGAAATTCGGCGACCGGAAGATGGTTCTGGCATACCTTGACGATGCGGGCAAGCACGGGTTCGATACAATTTTTGTTCACGTAAATAACAATTGGTTCAACCTGGGTACGCCGAGGTACACGGACCACAAAAGCCGGAACCCTGACCCGAAGACGTTTGAGATACTGGAGAAGGTTATTGCGACTGTTCGCAAACGAGGCGGCCGAGTGCATATCTGGGCGTGGGGGGACGAGGCACGGAAATGGACGCCGATAGGAGTTGGAGGCAAGAACGGGGAGCCGGACAAGCGTTTGCAGCGCTATATTGCTGCTCGGTTGGGACCGCTGCCGGGCTGGACGATGGGCTACGGATTTGATCTGCAGGAGTGGACTAACGAGGAGGACCTTCGGCAGTGGGCTGAGTATTTACACAAGCACATGGGCTGGGGGCATCTTTTGTGTGGACGGGGACGAGCCAATACGGAACTGGATGTCATATCGTACAGCAGGTACGACGTAAGGAAATATGAGCAAATCCTGAAGGACTTGAACTCGGACAGAAAACGGCCGCATCTGTATGAGGAACGACACACGTACTTGCGTAACGGTGATTTGAGTATGGACGGTACGCGACGGTTCTTGTGGAAGCTGACGATGACAGGTGGGATGGGATGCTTCTGGGGATTTTATCCTAAAAGTAAATATCCCTATCCGAAGCCGCAGCAGTTACACTGCGCCAGCGAGTTCTGGAAGGGACGGTTTTTGCTGGATATGTCGCCGGACAACAGCCTGACGGATGGGTACTGTCTGAAGGCATCAGACCGCAAGCACTACGTTTTCTACAAGGAGGATGCGGATTCGATTCGTATGGACCTGTCAAAGCTCGCGGGAAAGGACGAAGCTGTAGCCGTGGATGCCAAAAAGGAATACAAGGAAAGCAGGTTCGGTGCGCTTGGCCGCAAGAAGCACGTGTGGAAGGCCCCTTACGTTTCCGATTGGGCGATTGCAGTTGGCAACTTCGGTAGCGGTAAGCGAACGGATTTGTCTGAAAATCCTGTTAGGGGGTCCGAGGCTCGGAAGGGCCAGATAATTGTCGCTGGTGACCATCCTCAGTGGCTTAAACGCAAAGGCGGCAGGCCGTTTTTTATGTGCGGTCCCGGCGACCCGGAAGATTTTCTTTATCGCGGCAAGTTAAATCCTGATGGAACTCGCGACGGCGACCAAATGAAACTGATTGAGAAACTAAAAGGAACCGGCGCAAACTGCATTTACCTTATGGCCGTGCGGTCACACGGCGGCGACGGCGATAAAACACACAATCTATTTGTGAACAACAACCATGCCAAAGGTATCAACGTGAAGGTACTCGAACAGTGGGAAGTATGGTTTACAGAGATGGATAACAACGGCATTGTTATCTATTTCTTTTTCTATGACGACAGTGCACGGATTTGGAGTACGGGTAATCAGGTGGACAAAGGAGAGAGAGATTTTATCTACACAATCGTTGACCGGTTCGAGCACCATAAGAACCTGATATGGTGTATCGCGGAGGAATATCAAGAGGCGTTCAGCGCCAAGCGGGTGAAAAATATCGCCGCCCAGATTCGGGCAGCCGATGATTACGACCACGTGATAGCCGTGCACAAACTCAGTGGGCTGGATTTCTGCGAGTTTGCAGATGAGCCGAACATCGACCAGTTTGCCATTCAATACAATAAGTCGAGTGCTGATGTGCTGCACGGTGGTATGGTTCGTGCATGGAGGGAGGCCAAGGGCAGGTACAATCTCAATATGTCTGAAGCAGCAGACTTTGGAACAGGAGAAGAGGCGCGCAGGAAAAGCTGGGCATGTGCGATGGGCGGCGCGTACGTGATGATTCTAAGAATGGACATCGCCACAACAAAGGAAAGTGACCTTCGAGACTGTGGAAGGTTGGTACGCTTTTTTGAGTCAACTAACTTCAATGAAATGTCACCAAACGACAAATTAGGATATGACGGCACGAAATACGTATTGGCGCTGCCGGGGAACAGTTACATCGCTTACACACCCGCCCTCAAGGGCAAAATTGGATTAAGAGATATGACTGCCGGTACTTATGAATTCTACTGGTTTGATTGTGTAACCGGAAAACAAGTCAGACAAGCAAAAGTAAATGTTGACGCCGGAAATCAAACATGGAGTAAACCTCGCGGTATCGGTAACGAGTTAGCCGTCTATATCAGGTGCGCCGAGGAGTAATGTTAAAGTGCCGGATGGCCCGGCCGATATTAATTGGAAAAGCAATTACATCGTAAAAAAGGTGAGCAAAGCAACGGCGAGCGTAGAATGGGGATTCGTCCTGGAGGTATCTATATTATGGCAAACAATAAACCTAAAGTTATGAGCATTGTGTTTTTGCTGCTTGGTAGTATTCTCTCAGGCAATTTTGTCCCGGGACAGAAACAAGTGAAAGCTACAGCAAACAATGAAAAACTCCTTCTATCCGCCCGCAGTCGTGTTGAGGTATCCGAGGGAAGCGGCAAATTCAGGGTCGTCAATAGTCAACTGGAATGGGAAACCTCGGAGACGGCTATTATCATCTGCGATATGTGGAACCGGCACTGGTGTAAGGGCGCGACACGCAGGGTCGCGGAGCTGGCGCCTTATATGAACGAAGTTGTCTGCAAAGCACGTGATAAAGGTGTGCTGATAGTGCATGCGCCCAGCGGAACAATCGGCCACTACAAAGACCATCCGGCCCGCAGACGGGCCCAGAGTGCCCCGAAAGCGGCGAACCTGCCTACGGACATCGGCGGATGGTGCAGGTGGTTCAACGAAAAAGAGAAAAAAACAGGATACCCCATTGACCATAGTGACGGCGGCTGCGATTGTGAGCCGAAGTGCAAACAGGGCTCTCCGTGGCGCAAGCAAATCGATACAATCCAGATAACTGACGAAGATGCAATCAGTGACTCTGGTGTGGAGGTCTGGAACCTGTTAGAGCAGCGCGGAGTCAGGAACGTTATCTTAATGGGCGTGCACACGAATATGTGCGTGCTCGGCCGGCCTTTTGGCCTGCGCAATATGGCGAGGTTCGGCAAAAACGTTGTGCTGATGCGGGACCTGACCGATACTATGTATAACTCACGGGCCAGGCCTTATGTCAGCCACTTTACCGGCACCGACCTGATAGTCGAGCACATCGAGAAGTTTGTGTGCCCGACAATTAGTTCGACGGCTATTACAGGTCAGCGGCAGTTTCGTTTCAAGAACGACAAGCGTCCACATGTTGTTTTCATTTCCGCCGAGAGCGAATATGGTGCTGCCGAGTCGCTTCCTGACTTTGCACATGAGCTTCAAATGAAATACGGCTTGTGTTGCCAGATACTCCAGGGCAGCACCGAGAAACGCGGCAAAGAGCGCGATTATATTACGGGTATGGAAGCATTGACGAACGCAGACCTTGTAGTGCTGTTTGTACGCCGTCGGGCGTTTCCGGCGCAGCAGATGCAGTACTTCCGGGATTACCTGGACAGAGGCAGGCCGCTGATTGCCTTGCGTACCTCCAGCCACGCCTTTGATACTCGTGGCAAGCATCCGGAGGCCTGCGTAGAGTGGCGTAATTTCGACCCGGAGGTGCTCGGTGGAAACTACCACGGTCATCACGGCAGTGGACCCAAGTGTAAGGTTACGGCTGCGGAACGTGCCGAAGGCCATCCAATACTCGCTGGCGTTCAGATACCGTTTAGCAGCAATGGTTCGCTGTACGAGACCAGTCCGCTGACGAAGTCGACCAGGACGCTATTAATCGGTAGGATTCCGAACAAGGAGCCTGAGCCGGTTGCCTGGACGAACAGGTACAGGAAATCGCGTGTTTTCTATACTTCACTTGGGCATGTGGACGACTTCAAGAACCCACAGTTCCGTCGGCTGCTCATCAACACCGTGTTCTGGGCGATAGACAAGCCGGTGCCGAAAGTCGAGACCACAGCCAAAAGATACGCCACAAATTAACAAAAGACATAGTTAAACTGCTCAGTGTAATCGAAAACGGGTGCCGTGTGCTTACGGTCTTGACGGGGGTTTCGTAATGCGCAAAATTTTACGAAAAATTTACATTTATTTGTCAACCGATAAGCTACTATAGCTGTCTATACTTGTAGATGGAGTATTTGGCCTCAATGGTGAATACTGACAAAAGCTTACTCGATGCCCATATTAAGGGCGATACGACGGCGTTCGCAGAACTTGTACGCCGATACGGAGACAGTTTGCTGGGATATTTGACGCGAATGACAGGCAGTCGAGAACAGGCAGAAGATTTGTTTCAGGAGACCTTCAAACGTGTTCATGAAAAAGCCGATACGTTTCGGGGCAGTCGAATTAAGAGCTGGCTGTTTGCAATCGCGACAAATGTGGCTATCGACGGTTCGAGAAGGCGCAACCGTTTGCAAGTTGTATCGCTGAATCAAAAACTCGATTGTGCCGACGGGAGCTGCGAAGAGCTGGGGGCCGTAACTGTGGCCCGGAATTCGCCCGAACCCTCACAAGAAGTGGTAAGAGTCGAGCAGAAAGAACAAGTTCGGCAGGCCCTTGAGACGTTGCCGGCAAGGCAGCGGGCGACAATTGTTCTGGCCTATTATCAGCAGCTAAGCTATGCCGAAGTGGCGAAAGTTATGGATTGTTCTGTTGGGACGGTAAAGACGCAGATGTACAGGGCGCTTAGGACGCTGGCGCAGAGATTACCTGATATGGCGGAAAATGTGATATGAAAGGTCATCTTACAGAGCGAGAGCTTATTGAATACCAGTTCAAGCTGGTCTCGGATAGCC
>DUZJ01000039.1 GCA_013349615.1 Planctomycetota bacterium
CGAGAATCAAACTTTAGCTCACTTTAGGCACTTTAGCTCACTTTTCACTAACTTTTCCTCTACAACTGTAGTGAGCGCACTACAAATCGCTCATTTTATGCAAAACAAACCCAATTTCCAAAAAGCCCAAATGAACGTAAATATGGTATTATCAAGGGATTACGAAGATGAGACACTTGGTCAACGCGGGAAAAACAAACCCAATTCAAACCCAATACAAACCCAATCAAACCCAATTAAAGCCAATAAAATGCCAAAACAAACCCAATTCAAACCCAAACAAACCCAATTCAAACCCAATTTCAAAGGCAAGAATTGGGGCGTAAATATTATTGCGTCGGCGTGGTGGAGCGACTGGTTACACGTCTTCTTTTCTCCATATCATGTCGAACTTCTGATGTCCTTCCAGACTTGTGTACACGCCGGCTTTGGCAAATCCGCGTTTTTCGAAGAACTCAATACCTGCCTGGTTCTTCTGGAAGATGCCAAGAGCAAGAGATTCCTTGCGTTCCATTACGAAATTCAGCAGGGCGGTCCCAATACCCTTTTTTTGGTATTGCGAATCAACGACCATATCCCATATATAATGGTCCTTTATCGTTATGAAGGCCTTGATTATTCCATCCTCTTCATAGACATATCCTTCTGCTGTGCGTGTTACGTTTTTCATCTCATCAAGTCTCTTGCCCCAGAACTTCTCGGGCTCGGTAACGAAATTGTATACACGCACTATTTCGCTGAGCCACATATCAGCTACGCGTTCCATATCCTTTTTTGGTTCCAGTGGTCGTATCATATTAAATCACCTCTCTAACAATTGAACTTACCAGCGGCATTTATGGAACATCCAAGTTCAGCCGCTGGTTCATTTCGTTTTTCGTCGTTAGTATTTAGCCGTTAGTATTTCGTAAATCGTTAATAACACAGCGTTTAGCGGGTAGATATTAGTCATCAACCGATAGTTGTTAGCCGTCAGTATGCCACGCCCGCCGATGTTATTATGAAGGGTATTGTGGGTGAAAGCAAGAAAAAAACGCTTGGAAGCCGGGCAAATCCGAAGCACAAAGCACGAAAATTCAAGTGTTCAAGATGTACAAAAAACCCACGTAAAATCCCGAATAAAAACATTGGGACGGGCGTGGGTCTAAATACTTTTCGAGATTGCTTCCGCCGTCAGGCGTCCTGGGGAGTCCTAAAAAGAGGCCTCGCAATGGCACAAGAAATGATTAATGATAAGTGATGAGTGAGATTGCCGGCGTGTTCATTCTTGCTTTTTCCTGTGATATGTGGTAGAATTCTATCCTCAACGAATTATTAAAGGAAAGGGTCGATTATGAAATCACACTATCGCATGAGCAGGTTGAAATTGGCGATTTTGGCTGTGCTGGTATTTGCCGGGCCGCAGTTCGTTTTTGCGACGGTGCTGGATGATTACGTAAAAAAGCCGGATGCGAACTACCGCTATAGCCTCAAAGATACCATCAAGGGTAAAGGGTACACGGCCTACGTTCTGGATATGACGTCACAGTCGTGGCGCAACGGCCTCGAAGTTGACCGAACGCTGTGGCGGCATTGGCTGACAATCATCAAGCCGGACAAGGTCCGCAGTGATATTGGGCTGCTTTGGATAAACGGGGGTAGTAACAATGACGCTGCTCCGAGCAAAGCCGATATGATGTTAGTCAATATAGCGCTGTCCAGCGGTACGGTCGTGGCGGATTTGCGAATGGTTCCGAACCAGCCTTTGCGTTTTCCTGACGGCGGCCGGCCTCGATATGAAGATGCGATTATCGCTTATACGTTTGACAAGTGTTTGGCCACGGGCGACCAGACGTGGCCGCTGCTGCTGCCGATGGTCAAAAGTGCCGTGCGGGCAATGGATACGGTCCAGAAATATGTTGCGTCCGTCAGCGGCGGGGGGGTTGCGGTAAAAAAGTTTGTCGTTTCGGGGGCGTCGAAGCGGGGGTGGACTACGTGGTTGACGGCGGCGGTCGATAAGCGGGTGGCAGCGATTGCGCCGGCTGTCATCGACGTGCTGAATATGAAGGAGTCGATGGAACACCATTTCAGTGCGTATGGATTCTATGCACCGGCGATTCGTGATTACGAGGAGATGAAGGTTTTTGACAGGCTCTTGACGGCGAAAGGGGAGGCTTTGAGAAAACTCGTGGATCCCTACGAGTATCGGGCCCGCTATATGATGCCGAAGTTTCTGGTGAATTCGACGGGGGACCAGTTTTTTTTGCCGGATTCGGCGCAATTTTATTTTGACGATTTGCCGGGCGAAAAATACCTGCGATATATCCCCAATACGGACCACGGCCTCAACGCCGATGCTGCGGTGAGTCTGTTATTGTTCTATAAGTCGGTCCTGAGGAATTCGGCGCTGCCGAAGTTCACGTGGAAGGTCGAAGGGGACAAGATAGGCGTCAAGCCGATAAGCGGTAAGCTCGAAGGGGTTAATCTTTGGCAGGCGACGAATGAAAAGACACGTGATTTTCGCGTTGATACTATCGGGCGGGTGTGGAAAAGCTCTCCTCTGAAGGTCAATGAGAATGGCGTTCGTTTTGATGTTAGGATTGCGGAGCCGAAAGAAGGGTGGACGGCGTTTTTTGTTGAGATGGTTTATGACAGCGGTACGCCCGTTCCTTATAAGTTTACGACACAGGTGCACGTGGTGCCGGAGCGTCTGCCGTTTGCGGATAAGTTAGCCCACTAAACTGACATAATACGGCCGACTCGTTATTCCGAATAAATAACTTCTTGTGTTTTAAGGAGCGTATAACGGCTAAAAAGCAAGATTTAATCGGCTGCTGTGGTCTCTATTGAGGCGATTGTGCCTGTAATACTCAAACCGCTGCTAATTTGGCACAAGATTTGACGAGAGAAGTTTGGCCTTCGCGTTTTATTGCTATGCCTTATCCCAATCCAGCGCCTGTTTCAAATCAGCTATAAGCTCTTTGGTATCTCCGATTCCGGCTGACAGGCGAACGGTATTCGGGCTGACCCCGAAGGTTGTCCTTCTTTCTTCCGGCAGATACAGCATTGTAGTAAGAACGGGGAGGCAGACCAAAGTTTCGGTACAGCCGAGACTTACTGCGTGATAAATAACTTTCAATTTCTCAACGAATTTCTTTGCCTCCGCTTGAGTCTTGCCAACGTCAAAGGCGAGCACTCCGCCAAAACCTTTTTTCATTTGGCTGCATGCGGTTTTATGTCCGGCATCGCCCGGCAAACCCGGATAGCATATCCTGGTTATCTTCGGATGGCCGGCAAGAAACTCGGCGATAGCCATAGCATTTTCCGACATTTTTGCTGCACGTATTTCGAATGTTTTTAAGCCCCGTTCCAGCAGGGAGGCCGAGAATGCGTCAAGCGTAGTGCCTATCGCCTGTCGCGTGAACCAAAGCTCATCGTAAAACTGGCGGCTCGAACACGCAATCACACCCGTCATAAGGTCATTGTGCCCGCCGAGGCCTTTTGTCGCGCTGTGTACGACCAAATCGGCGCCAAGGGTTAACGGCAACTGGTGGTAGGGCGTGGCAAATGTATTGTCAACGACAAGCAACGCACCGACACGGTCAGCCTGTTGGCGAAGATACTTAATATCAACCACTTTGACCAAGGGATTGCTCGGGGTTTCACAGAAAATCATCTTAGTATTATCCTTGATACTCTCTGCGACTTTTTCCGGCTCAGCGGCATCCAGCCACGTAATCTCAACGCCGAATTTCTCAAGAATCAGCGAAACCTTGTAGTTTGCGCCGTAAACATCATGAAAGGTGAGAAGATTGTCACCTGCCTTCAGATACGTCAAAAAAATCATTGTCAAAGCAGCCATACCCGTTGTGCAGATAACGCAGTCATTGGCTTTTTCCATCAGGGCGATTTCTTTTTCGACCGCCCGTATAGTCGGATTGTCATCACGGTGGTATGTATAACCGTCAATCTCGCCGTCTGTTATCTGTTGCAGTATCTCAAACGATACGTATTCATAATTGACCGCCGAGACAATCGGCGTAACCATCGGCTTATTGCCGTAGGGCGTAAGGTGCTCTCTTTGCCTCATTTTCCGATTTCCCTTAATAAAATATCAAAACATTCAGGCCTGAAAGACAGAGATAGGTATTTTAGCAGGAATTGACGTTGACTTCTACAACTTTTTTCCGGCATGCAAATACGACTTTCAATCGCCATCTTGGATATACTCCTCTCCAAAAAAGCTACTTATAGTCTCGTAGACTATGCGTATCACTTGATCCATAATTGCCCGCATGAGTAAAAACAACGTACTAAAGGAGTTTGCCCGAAACGTAAGGACTTTGCGCCTTAAGAGGGGCTGGTCACAGGAGGAACTTGCCCGCCGTGCTGACCTTCACAGAACCTACATAGGAGCCATAGAAAGAAACGAACGAAACGTCAGTTTACTCAACGTCGAAAGGATCGCAAAAGCTTTGGGTGTAAGAGCAAAGGATTTGTTGTGAGTGTTGTTGCTGAAAAATCAACTTTAGCAAAACCCTTCTTAAAATGGGCAGGGGGCAAGGGCCAGCTTATTAACAAGATGGGATGACGTTTGCTAGCACTTTTATTCTTTTGTGTCAAATTGCAACTAATAATCTCTTGGCAACAGTGCACGCCAGTGCCTTTGATTACCTGAGTCATCTTTGTAAGAAGCATTGTCTTTCCATATAATAGGAAGTGTGTTATTGGGGACAGTAAAATAAAAAGCTAATAATAATCCTACGTTTGCGTAATATCCTCTACCTGGATCTTGTAATCTAGCATTTAGGTCTCTTAAGAAATTCTTTTCTGTGCTATTGAAATTATTACACTTGTCGTTTAGATGCTGATGTGTCTTTTCCTTGAGAATAACGCCGGGTATGACTGAAATCGTAGTATTTTCTTCGATTTTCTTTATTCCTTGAGGTGTTGCACATAGACATAACAAGTAACCACTATGGCTTGGATTTAGCATTTGGCTTAATTTTTTTAGTTGTTTTACTGATTGTGTTCCAGTGCCAACTAAATCGTCAATAAATACTATCTTGCTGTTTTCTGGTAATTGTGGGATTTCCCATATTTCTTTTAATTTATGCTTATAATTTCTAAAGGTGTGGAAAAATTCGTATGCCAAGATCTCACCACTTTTTCCTAACGGTCCTAATTTGAAAATGTAGCAACTGTTACTTCCTATCAGCTTCTTATTCTGATTTACTGCATCTCGCAGAATTTTCCTTATTTTACGGCCATTAAAAATTTCAAGATAATTTAGTATTTTTCCTATGGATTCCTCAGAAATGTCAAGCTGTGACTTCCATTTTCCAACAGAGTTGCGAACGTACCCGTGATACTCACGCAATTTTTCTTCTATGCTCATTTTCAATCAATATTTTCAATAAGTATATCCAAGCTATTCCTAAGTTCTTTTAGTTGTTCAGCAAAATAAACATCGCTAACCAGATTTGGATTTATTGTTTTCAAATTTTCATTCAGGTAGCTGATATATTTGATAATATTTTTCCTTTTTCGGTCTGCCTCAATCTCAGGAACAGCAAAAACTTCTAAACCCGTATGTTTTGTTTTTATGAATTTATTGATCCTCAATTTGAACCTATTTAAGTTATTTTGATCTTCGTAGTAAGCCATGCATTTCCTTAACTCCCGAAATTCTTTAACATCAGAGACTATATTTTCTGAGAATTTGTTCATACATATATCGATAAAAGTTTTGATTTTTTCTGGGTAGAGATATTCATTTTCTTGGCTCAAGCGATATGCGATTGGATAAATTTCTATGAAAAAATCTGTTGATATTTTACCTTCTCTATCCATCAAGATATTACGGTATGTTTCGGGAAACCACAAAAGCGCCTTACAACGTCTGATCATTGAACGACTAACTCCGGTAAAGTTAGCCAGAGTAGACTCACTATCTGTCTTAAGTTTTTTCATCAGGACTTCCAATTTAAGCGCAGTAGGGAAAAGTGCCCACTCTTTTCTGTAATGATGGATGTTGAACATAAATAATATATTCTGAGTGACATCTCCGGGTTCGTCCACAACATTTGCTGGGATCTTTTTGAGTTTAAGATTATTTGCGCAACGCCATCTCCTTTCACCATCTAATAAGGAGTATTTTGTTTTGGGATATTTTCTCTTATTCTCAAATATTGTTATAGGAACCAAAATGCCAACTTTATCGATGGAATTTCTAAGCTCTCTAAGATCCTCTGGATCAAAAATTAGTCTCGGATTATGGGGATTAGGAGATATATCATCTGGTGAGACCATCAATAATGTCTTTCTCTTTGACTTTTTCTTTGCCATTTTATGTTTCCTTTAATGATATAAGAGAATGACGTATTTTAACAATACCCGATAATTATACCTTACCCCTCTACGCCGTAAAGATTTATTCGGTCTTGATTTGACTAAATCCAGTATTTGATCAATAATACGCAAGTTATGGATAACAAAGCTGACCAATACAAAAACAACCCCGAATTCTTGGAATTTCTCAATAGGGAGTTTGATCACACTGCCGTTGACGCTACAATGGAAGAATTGGCGGAATTTGCCTTTGGCAGTGTGGATGGGGCGATAGAAGCTTTTGAGGAGAGAATAAAAAATGAAAGTTGAAATAATCACAAACCCTTCTACCGATGTTTTTATTGATCTGGTTAAAACCTCACAAGAGCAGCTACTGGCCTCCCCCTTTATCAAAGCCAATGTGGCGAAAATGATATTGGACAATAAGCCGACCAAAGCAAAAATATCTTTGCTGACCAGCTACAAGCTAAATAGTTTCTACCGAAATTCATCTGACTTAACGGCCCTGAGCTCCTTTATCGAAAGCCGTATACCAGTCAGAAATTATCCGAAGTTGCATGCTAAAACATATATTTTTGACTCCCAGCGTGCCATCATCACATCAGCGAATTTGACCTTGGGTGGCCTGCAAAATAACTATGAATGTGGGATTCTAATACATGACTCAGATACTGCCAGCAGACTCAAATCTGACTTTCTGCAAATCTTTCAAGATGAGGAAAAAGCATCAAAGGTAACTGAAGAAATTCTTTCCACAACAGAAGATATTCTTGCTAAAGTACCGAAGGAGAAAAGAATCAAATTCGAGAAATCAGAAAAGGATTTATTCCCAAAGGAACCTTACGAACCAGAAGATGACTTATACGATGGTGGTGTCACAAGTATCGTGAATACTTTATCAGGCTGGCGATTGGACACATTCAATGTGGTTTCGAGAATAACAGCTAATATCTTCAAACTCGATCAACTGTACGCCTTCAAAAAGCAGCTTCAAGAACTCCACCCGGACAATCTAAATATAGAAGCGAAAATACGGCAGCAGCTACAGGAACTCAGAGATTTGGGTTTGGTAGAGTTTCTTGGTGGAGGCGTCTATCGCAAATTGTGGAAGAATGTTTAGAGGTGGACTATGAGGTCTTACATTTTCATAACCACAAAAGGCTACACTTTTCAGCCGGAAAGTGAATCGATAGAGCCAGATATCGAAAACTGCCAGGTGGTTAGCTTTGCTCAAGGCAAGGATGAAAAACAGGCCTTCGAAAATCTGATTAATGATAATGACTATTTGCTTGAAACCACTTTTGACGAGCTAATTTGTCTTGAGCTTAGGCATCCTGATTACGGAAAACATGCACGGCACTTTTATTTCACGAGCTATAGGCGCAAAGGGCTAACAAACCAAGCTGGCGATCATTATAAATTAATCATTTCTGATATTCACGCAGGTGGTGGAGCTATAATTGATTTATATTATGATGAACGGACCAATAAAGTTAAGGAAGCAAAGACTCTTGCTGATAAAACAGTTTTAAGCGTTGAATTTACTATAGATGACTTTGATCCTGAGAGGTATGGGGATGAAGGAATAGAGTTTCTTAAAAAGATAAGAAGAGCAAGTTTTATTTGATAATGCACGAGCACCTTTTTGTTTTTCGCAAACCAAAGGCGGGGGAGGATGTTTCCCGGCTAAAATACAGCCGTTTCAATGATTAGGTGGATGACCAAAAAAAACACTTTTTGGTCATTTTTTTGTTGACGGCTGTTTGATAATATGTTAATCTATTTGTATGTTTACCAGAAGGTAAACGTAAGACGCCAGTAGGTGATGGATTACGCGGAGAACCGCAAGTCTTAGTATCAGCAGATACACACCAAAATAAGTTCAAAGTCAAAGGAAACCACGAACTATGAACACCACCCCCTACCCAAACCGCCTATCCAGCCCAAATCGCCAACTACAAACGGAGCCTGTCCTGAGCGAAGCCGAAGGAAACAATGAACTACTCACGAGCATCGAGAATCAAACTTTAGCTCACTTTAGGCACTTTAGCTCACTTTTCACTAAATTCCCCTCTACATTTGTAGTGAGCGCACTACAAATCGCTCATTTTATGCAAAACAAACCCAATTTCCAAAAAGCCCAAATGAACGTAAATAAAGTAATAACAAAGGATTACGAAGATAAGACACTTGGTGAACGTGGGAAAAACAAACCCAATTCAAAGCCAAAACAAACCCAATCAAACCCAATTAAAGCCAATAAAATGCCAAAACAAACCCAATACAAACCCAATCAAACCCAATTTCAAACCCAAAAAATGCTGCCGCGTTTGACGATTAACGTTTTTTGGCTTTACTTGGTTAATATAATCTGCGTTAATCTTCGGTCTATGGAAGAAATGACAATTAAAAAGCCGCCTAAGGGGCTTATGGTTCTTGTGTTAGTCGGGCCGGCCTTTGTGTGGGCGGCGGAGTATATCGGCTCCGGCGAGGTCATACTTGCCACACGCACGGGGGCCATCTTGGGCACGACGGTCCTGTGGGCCATCGTATTAGGCATATTCCTGAAGTTCTGGATAGGTATGAGCGGGGCGCGCTATACGGTCTGCACGGGCGAAGGTATGATCGATATGTTCGACCGGATGCCGGGTGGGCGACACTGGGCAGTGTGGACAGTTTTAGTGATACAGTTTGTAGCCGCGACGTTCTCCATCGGGGCAGTGGTTACGGCGGCGGGGATATTCGTCAATAGCCTTCTGCCGGTGAGTTTTATCGCGGCCGCAAGTACCGTCATAAGCAACATTGTGAACCTTGTGCTTTTAGAGAAGCTCAATGTGACGGCTGAACAGGTCGGTAATGCGTTTCCGGCGTTGTGTGGGTGGGTGGTGACGATAGCGGCCGTGACAGTGGTATGGTCGGGTGGATTCAATGTGTTAAAGATTGTGATGAGTATTCTCGTTTTGATTGTCGTAGTGGGCGTGATGTATGTGGCGGCGCACGTGTTTCCCGGTATCGGTGAGTTGTTTGGGAGCCTTAGCTTCAGTGTGCCGGAGATTCCGGAATGGGCGGCCTCGATGGAGGAGGTCAGTAACAATCCGTGGAGGGAGATACTGCCGCTGTTGGGCTGGGGTGCAGGGGGCTTTGCCAGCCAGGTGTGGTACACGTACTGGGTGCTCGGAGCGGGGTACGGTGCGGCCGCGGGCAGGGGATATGGCAGGCCGGCAGATGTATCTATGTTGAAAGAAATGCCTCGCGCAGTTGCGGAGAAAATAAAGGGGTGGTGCCGGGTGCTTTATGTAGATTCGTCGATAGCGATGGTGATAGGAATTGTTGTAACCAGCGCGTTTTTAATCGCGGGGGTGGGTGTGCTGCGGCCGGCCCAAATAGCGCCGCAAGGTGAGGAGGTGGCGATTGAGCTTTCGAGGCTTTTTTCAGAAGGATGGGGACCTGTGGGCGGTTTTCTGTTTATGTTAGGTGGGGCGGCGGCGCTGATTTCAACGCAGATAGGGCAGTTGGCCGGCTGGCCGAGACTGCTTGCGGACTCGTGCAGGATTTGTATACCGGGCTTTAATAAGAAGTTCGCGTGGAAGAAGCAGTTCAGGTTTTTCCTGCTCTTCTTTTTGTGCGCGAATATGGTTATCATTTTTTGCTTTACGAAAAAGCCCGTGAAATTAATCCAAGGCGCAGCGCTGATAGACGGCTTATTGTTAACGCCGCTGCAGGCGATTTTGGTTGCGGTCGGTCTGTTCGTGGTGATGCCGAAGCTGCTGAGCGCCGAGGCAGCGCGAGTGCTTCGTCCGAGCCGGATATTTGCCGTTGGATTGATAATCGCCTTTCTGGTGTTTGGCTATTTCTGCGTCGTCCAGATGCCGTCGGCTATTTTGGAAATGGTCAAAGGAGCCGGTTAGTGACGTACCTCAGTCAATTGATGCTTGTTACTCGAGCCGGCCGAAGAGAACCAAGGGTAAGATTTTGGTTGTTGTTTGAAAAGTAAAGACAGGATTAAACAAAAGCGCCGAAGAGAGTAATGGGAGAAGGTTTTGGTTGCTGTTTGACAAGTGAATACCGGATTAGATAAGAGCACCGAAGAGAGTAAGCGGCGAAGTTTTTGTGATTTTGACTTTTGCAAATTGACCGGCCAAAGACAACGGGCCGTTGAAGACCACTATGTAGTCCGTCGCAGTTCGGCCAATAAGTTGAGGTTTGTCACCGCCTTCAGTGTCATTTAGATGCGGCTTTTTGCTCAAGCCCTCGACGAGGACTGTTACTTCTTTATCTAAAAATTCGGCGCTTAGCTGCTCACTTATCTTTTCCTGAACGGCGAGCAGTTTTATATTTCGGCTTTTCTTTACTTCAAGAGGAATATCATCTTGCAGCCTTTTATCAGCGTTCGTGCCCGGCCGGGGTGAGTATTTGAAAATGAAGCAATTCTTGTATTGCGCTTTTTTAACAAGGTCAACAGTCACTTCGAAATCGGCCTGAGTTTCACCGGGGAAGCCTACGATAAAATCGCCCGCAATCGCTATGTCGGGGACGATGGCCCTGGCTTTGGCCAGCATTGCAAGATACCGGCCGGCGGTGTAGTGGCGGTTCATCGCCCGGAGGATTTTGTCGGAGCCGCTCTGTGCGGGTATGTGCAAATAATTGCAGACCTTCGGCAAATCGGCCATCGCCTGTAAGATTTCGTCGAAGAACTCCTCCGATGGGTAACTGGTGACGAACCTTATCCATTCAGTTCCTTCGACGTCACTTGCCATCCGAAGCAAATCAGCGAGACACCAGGTTTTCTTACCACTTTTGTATTTATACGCATTTACTCTCTGGCCGAGCAGTGTAACCTGTTTTACTCCTGCATCTGCCAATTTTTTTATCTGCTCGATGATTGCTTTGGGCGGGCGGGAAACTTCGGGCCCGCGTACGAAGGGGACAATACAATACGTGCAGAAATTATCGCAGCCCCGCATCGCGCGAACATAGGCCTGGCCGGGTATGTATCTATCCTCGATGCCGTAAGCAGATTCGAAATCTTCGAGGGCCTGTGCCTGGTCTTCATCAGTTTTTTGCCTAATCTTATCAGTTACCGCAATGGTTTCCTTTTTCCCCTGCAGTGCTTTTGTTACCAGCTTGGCTATTTGTGGTATTTGTGCGGGTCCGCAGACGATATCGACGGCGTTGTGTTCGAGCAGTTTGACGCCGAGCCTCTGTGCCATACAGCCGATGACACCGACAATCATCTCAGGACGACTCTTCTTGATGTGCTGCAGGTGCCCCAGATGCGAGATGACCCGCTGCTCGGCGTGGTCCCGAACCGAGCAGGTATTTATCAAAACAACGTCAGCTTCTTTTGCGCTGTCGGTCAAGCTGAAACCCGCCTTTTTAAGCGCGGAAGTCACCAAGGCCGTGTCCAGCTTATTCATCTGACACCCGTATGATTTAATGTGCACAGTTTCATCGCTCATAAGTAGATAACTATACGGAATCTGTAGTGTAAAATCAATGCTTCTGGATATTCGGCAGAGAGCGATTAAGCTGGCGTTGCAGGTCTTTTAGGCGGTTTGTTTCGTCGAAGCCGAGCAGTATAATCGGGAATGCGGTCTTGTTATGGAACAGCGGCTCGTCCATATCCACCCACTTGCGGCAAAATTCACCATCCGGCGTCCCAGGTATCGGCGAAAAATCCGCTAACATCCCGCGAATACCCAGGCTGTTGACAAAGCGCATCGATGCTTCGAGCTGCTGACTATCGGTTTGAGGATGGCCGAGGATTTGATATGCGGTGATGCTCGCAGGCTCTGCGCCGGCGGCAATAAGATATTGAGAAGCCTGGGCAAGCTCGTCGGAAGAAACTTTCGAGCCGGTCCGCTTCTGCCACTCTAACGAAGCGCTTTCAAAACCGAGATAGAAGGTCTTAAAGCCGGCCCGCACCATAAGCTCGGCCAGTTCGCTCGTGATAAAGCGGGCGTTAAGGGCGTTGGGGCTGTGAAAGTTCATTTTTATATTGCGGGTTAAGACCTCGTTCAAAAACGGCATCAGGACCTTTTCAGGCTCGAACAGCAAAGCATCATCATAAAAAGCAATATTCTCAACGCCGAGCCGGCATAAAAGCTGGAGCTCAGCTAAAGAGTGTTCAAGCGGCCTCGTTTTGAATTTGCCATAGACCTTCGGCACGGAACAATAAGTGCAGTTGAAGGGACAGCCGTCGGTCAGCTTCAGGACACCAACGTTTAGGTTCTCGTAGCCTTGCCAAAAGGCCGGCTGCTCCGAGTCCGGCTCAATGTCCAGAAATTCGGCGAGCGGCCCAAGATTTGTTCCCTCCACTGATAAATCCGCTCCCAATTCCTGTGCGTGTTTGGCGCAGAGTGTTACATAATTGCCTCCTAATATAATTTTTGCTTTAGGCCAGGCATTGCGAATGTCCTCTATGACTTCTTGCACGCCCGGATACCAATAGGTCATCATCGTTTGAATAAGAACGAAGTCGGACTGTGTCTGGGTTGTAAGGAAATCTATGAATAGCTCCCGCGGCAATCCAAATCGCCTAAAGTACCTCGGGATATTCTCGAGGCAGGCCGGATTCGGCAGCTTTTGGCAATATAATCGGCCACGTCCCCACCGGTCGGACTCAAGCTCGTTTCGTTTAACAACGAAAGGATGTAAGCGGTCAAGATAATCGAAGAGCTTGAAATCAACCTTGTCACGCAGATAGCCCGCGATGCTCAGCAGACCATAGGGCTTCAGCCAGAAGTCATAGGCGGCAAAATCATAAATCGGCGGATTCACAAGCAGGATTTTCGGCTTCATAATCTAAAAGACTTTAACAAAATGAGGTTTTAGTTGTTGTCCGCAGGATGGGCAAGCCCAAAAGCACGAGATTGCCGCGCGAACCTGTGGTTCGCTCTCAATGACAGTCTTTCTGTTCGAGTTTCTAAGTTTTTTACGCAGTGCTATCCGTTGCCGGCGCAGCAGCATTGTTGTAAGCCTTCGCTTCATAAATGCTCAAAAGGTAAAATAAAACAGCAGCAATCAGGCCGTAAGATATTCCAAACAACAGCCAAATCCACGGAGTATTTTTGCTCCGGCTTGCCTGTATGAACAGCCATATTCCTATAACCACATTGACAATTACCAATAACAGAGAACGAGCAGAGGTCATCAAGTTGAAGTGGATATTAGATATGCCGACATACTCAGGCGAGTATAATCTTGCGATGAGAGCAGCACCAAAGAAGTTCAAGAAATGTGTCAATATACTCAAAATAATTACCAGCAGCGCTAACCATTCCAATTTCTTCATAATTTTCTCCTTTCCAGTTTCAGGTAAAGTTCCCCGCTTTCCAGAGTTACTGAAGGCGACTTTGAGTAAGCTAAGCAGGTGAGATGTTCTGTGCTGTTGAGCTTATGTTACGGTTCAACTATCCATAAACTTTCCGACGACTCTGCCTTTGGCATCGGAGTGGATGTCGACGAACTTCCATACTCCTGCCTTGCATACCGCCAGCGCTCTACGCTACCGTAGTTCTCATTCGTTTTTTCGTACTTTGCGTAAGGTGCCCCAAGCAAGGCGAAGTTGCCGCAGGTGGTTAAGCCTGGCTTGCCGGGCCTCCTTCTTCAACGATATTAAATCCCATCAGGACGCCAAGGTTCCTGATGTCCTGCATATAGTCGCCGTAGAAGACATCACGGTGCAGCAGTGCCATAGTGCCGCCCTTTAGTATTCCGGCACCCCAGTTATGGAACATCTTTTGTGCATTGGGGACCTCGGTCCAAAACTGAGTGCGGCAGCCAAGCTCGTCGCGTGTAACCTTGAAGATTTTTCCGGTGGATATCAACATCGTATCGAGGTTGATGAACTTTGCGCAGGTAACAACCTGGCCGATGCGGTTGTCCACCTCCAGTGAAACTCCTCTCTCGCTGTCGCTCTGGGTGCGTATTGTAAATGGCAGACGCTTGCCGCCCGGCCCGTCCATTTTCGTTGCCGAAGTACAGTGGAAGTGAATCAACGCATTGCTGGATGTATCGATGACAGGGTCGCTGATAAAACCCGGTATCCCAAACGCATAGGCGAACATCAACATTGTCAAAGTCGAATCCATGTCACCTTCACAGGCACCTACTAATCCGAGGTCGTTGAGCTTGCTGTACGTCAGGCATCCTTTAGCCGGTCCGCCCATACAATTCGAGCTCGTGGTGGCCTGTGCCCTTTCCTTTATCATGATGTTCTTCATCGCCAGGTACAGCCGAGCCGAGTTGATAATCTCCTTTCTCGAAGGCTCCACAATTTTTTTGGCCTTACTAATCCAGTACTGCTGTGCCTCAGCTTCAGCGTCCTTGATATCGACGGCCTGGTGGGCCTTGATGGTTTCCTCGACGGTGATTGGGACCATCTCAACGCCCAGCTTTTTCTTTACCTGTTCAGCCGAGCAGGCAGCCGCCGTACCCAGCGGCCCACGCACAACGATGATACGAGACTTCTTTAAATGCGGTCCGACCCGCATCAGCCTGACTATCTTCTCAAGCTCGCCCCAGTTACTTGTCGGCAGGACAACGACCTTCTTTCCCGCCTTGCGCCATTGGGGGAAGTACATCCATCCGTGACCACTGAACGGCTGCGAGAACACCGCCGTCTGCAGCCCCACATTGATGATGCGGTCCATCGTCTGCTTCGGCGCCCCTCCACCATGGCCCGAAAGATGGAACAGTATTACACCATCTGCATTATTAAGTTTCTTTAGCACCTCATCCACTTTAACAGGCGGGACCACTTCACCGCCTACGAACTTGACGTCGCCGAGCTTGCGTTCCAGCTTTGCGAGGTATTCCTCGAACTTGCCGATTTCTTCCTTTGGCCTGGACAGGTAAATCCCGCCGGTCCTGCCGATGTAGACCTTGTGAATTTTCACAGGTGGCATTTTAGGCGGCCATTGGCCACCCTCGCCTGCCATTGCGGCCCGGCTGCCCAGATGCCCACTGAGAAACATCGCTCCTGCTCCGGCCGCACCTGCCCCCAGAAACTCTCTTCGATTTATAGAACCACCCATAATCTGACTCCTCATTAGCTAACGTTTTCATAATGACCTTTGCTTAGCTACGCTGCTGAGCCGGTCTGTTATGTATTACTATTCAGGCCGCTATCAGCCCATATTACCTACTATCCCAAAGGTAGTACAGCAATTTTCCAAACAGCTACCTTCCGGAATCAATCTGAGTCTTTGTATTTTTTTCGCAGCCGTTCCAATTCGGCCTTTAGCTGCTTGACGGTGTCGGCGTATGCCGGGTCGTCATAGACGTTTTTCATTTCACGCGGGTCCTTCCGGAGGTCGTACAACTCCCACTCGTCGATGTCGTGGTAAAAGTGTATCAGTTTGTAGCGCTCTGTCCGTACGCCGTAGTGTCGTTTCACGCTGTGTACAGCCGGATACTGGTAGTAGCGGTAGTACATCGACTTGCGCCAGTTCCCCGGCGTCCTGCCCCGCAACAGCCGACGAATGGAGCTGCCCTGCATATCGGGCGGCTTCGAAACGCCGGCAAGGTCAAGGAACGTTGGTCCAAAATCCAGGTTCAGCACAATATCATCATTGACCGAGCCGGCTTTAATCTTGCCGGGATAGCGTGCCAGCAGCGGCATCCGCAGCGATTCCTCGTACATAAAGCGCTTGTCGAACCAGCCGTGGTCGCCTAAATAGAAGCCCTGGTCTGAAGTGTAGAAGACGATGGTATTGTCAGTTAGGCCCGACTCATCAAGGAAATCGAGAAGCCTGCCGACATTATCATCAACCGACGCAATGCACCGCAGGTAGTCCTTGATGTATCTTTGATACTTCCAGCGGACAAGGTCTCTGCCCTGTAGGTTTGCCTTCTCGAATGCCTCGTTCTTTGGATTGTATGCCGCGTCCCAGAGCTTTTTTTGCTCGGGATTCAGGTCGCCCGGCGGTATGAGTTTCAGGTCTCTTTTGTCCATCGTCTTTTCGATGCTCATGTCCTGCTCCCTGGCGGCCCTTCCGCGGTTGGAGTAATCATCGAACAGGTTGTCCGGTTCGGGCATTGTGACATCATCATACATATTCAGGTATTTTGGCCCCGGCTCCCATCTGCGGTGCGGCGCCTTGTGGTGATACATAAGGCAGAACGGCTTGCCGGCTTTACGCTCCTTGAGCCACTTGATGCAATGGTCGGTAATAATATCCGTGGTGTAGCCGGTGTATTTCTTTCGCTGGCCCATTTCCTTCATCGCCGGATTGTAGTACGTTCCCTGACCGGGCAGGACATTCCAGTAGTCAAAGCCTGTCGGGTCGCTCTTGAGGTGCCACTTACCTATCATAGCGGTTTCGTAACCGACCTTCTGCAGCAGTTTAGGAAACGTCTGCTGTGTGCCGTCAAACCTTTTCCGGTTGTCGATGACGCCATTGAGATGGCTGTATTTGCCGGTGAGAATCACGGCCCTGCAGGGTGCGCAAATGCTGTTTGTGCAGAAGCAGTTCTTGAAGAGCATCCCTTCTTTTGCGAGGCGGTCGAGGTTCGGGGTTTTGTTGATTTTGCTGCCGTAGCAGCTAAGGGCGTGCGAGGCGTGGTCGTCCGTCATAATAAAGATGATGTTCGGCTGTTTTCTTTCCCCCCACCCCGTCTGGCCGACACTGGTACAACTCGACAGCATTGACATCGCCATTCCCGAAGCCGCCGTGGAGCCGAGCGTTTTCAAAAATTCCCTTCTCGTTGTTTTTTTCATTGTTGCTCCCTTTCTATCTTTTAATCCTCTGCTTACAGAACAGAGTTCTTTCGACCTTTAGTTTCTTTCATTGAATCACGCCTTGTACCACCATGCGTCTGTGTTTGGGACATTCGGCGCGAGTTCCAACTGAGTCTCCCACTTTCCGAGCAGCTTTTTGTGCTCCGCCAAAGTGGAAGCGTGCCGCGAGCTTGTGGCAAGATTTTTGGTTTCGCCGCTGTCTGTTTTCATATCAAAAAGCTGTTCTATCGACTTGTCATTGTAAGTGGTATATTTATACTGTTTGGTCCGAACCATTCTTGCTTTATTTGCCCCGACTTCGGTAACGACAAAGTCCCTGCCGGTTACCCTTTTACCTTCAAGAATTGGCCGAATGCTCCGGCCCCGCATCATCTTTGGCGTGTTGATACCCACATAATCACACAGAGTCGGCATTACGTCCAGACCACACACCAAATGGCTCCTATCTGTTATGTCCTCTGGAATGTGTCCCGGCCAGGAGAATATCAACGACACTTTTGCGGATTCATCGTAGAGTGTATTTTTGCGTACCATCTGGTGGTGCGCGAGGCCCTCACCGTGGTCGGAAGTAAAAACAATCAGCGTATCCTTTGCCTGGCCGGAATTTTCGAGTGCCTGCAAGATGCGTCCGATTTCGGCGTCAACAAACTCAATGTGGCGATAGTAGCTCCACAGATAATAACGCCAATGCTGCTTACCCCAATAGCCATTAATAAATGGTTCTCGTGCTTGACGTGTGTTTTTAATTGCTTGCGGTTCATTCCTATCAAATTGGAAATTTTCCGGCAGTTCCGGAAGCTTATCGGCCAACTCCTCGTAACGTAGTTGACCCGGGTCATTCGTGTTTAGACGCAGCCACTCGCAGATATCGTGTGGCTGCAGGAAAGAAGCTACCATTAAAAATGACCTCGATTTTGAATGGTTTCGCAAAAAAGCCTCGCACGCACGTGAGGTTACCGTATCGCAAAGGTAGCCTAAACCACCAATGCCGGTATTTATAACCCTAAAGCCGGGAATATTTTTTGTAAAGCTTCGTGGAAGATGCCACTTCCCCGCATAGACCGTTTCGTAATCCGTTTCCTGGTACAACCACTGTCCGAGATTTGGGATGTCCCGACGGATAGGCCGACCATTCACGTGAACTCCGGCCTCACTGCTGGTTCGGCCTGTAAAAATTGAGCTTCGCGCAGGGCTGCATAACGGATTGCTGCTGTACGATTGAGTAAAACTAATGCCTCGCCTCTTGAGCCAATCCAGCGCCGGCGTTCTCACGTGCCGGCAGCCTCCTGCGGCAATGGTATCAATGTGCTGCTGGTCAGTAATAATCAAGAGGATATTCTTCGGCTTTGGTTTACGCTTTTGCAAGAGACCAAAAGCATCCTTAGCTGAAATACCACCAGCCAACACAGCCACCGAACTGCCGCTTAGCTTTATAAACTCACGACGATTTATGCTTTTTGGTTTTGTTTGTTTATTCATTGATTTATTTCCTTCTTGCATCCTTCATTCTTTCGTATGATTTTCGCAGTTGTTCCGTTTTTTGTTTGATGGTTTGTCTTGCATAGACATCAGATATGTAGGCCTTGTTCATAGAGGTGACTACAAGGAGTCTATGTTTTGTGTCCAGCCAGTACTCATAAGGCAGAATCCCGCGCCCTAATTGGTCAAATTTACAAAGGTTTGCCGTTTTCGCCCCGACCTTCTGCGCATAAACGTCCCTGTAAGACAGATGCTGGTCTTGCCTTAATAGACTTAGCCCTTCAAGCATATCAAAAGTCGGAAGATCTTTTTTATCAAACTCCAGACGCGGTACCGCTTCAAACAAGCACCAATCACAACTGAGATGCTCAGCAACTTTCCGCTTAACAATGCGTCCATCTCTTTCGACTCGCATGACATTTTCCTCAATGACGCCTTTTTCCCTGGTCAAAAGAGAAGCTGCTGTATTATTATTCGTGTTGATAAAACCACTCGTAAGCTCCCATTGAACAGGGGACGCTAATTGATTGTTCAAGCATTTAATGTGAGCTTCAACAATATTTAATATGCCGTCGGCTTCTACAACTTGCTGTTCGACGTCCAATGTAAACGTTTCATTTGAACTGTCAGAGGAACGCTCAATTCGCAGAAATCCGACATTCTGATTACCGGTTTCCCGATAGCCGTGACATGTCCAGATGCGATACGTGATTCCCCAGTTTCCCTGTGGGTCAAAATCGCTTTGTTTAAACCGCGGCAATTCATCAAACGCATGCAGTTTTTTGAGCAAGGCAGGTGTCAAGGGAGTCCCTATCACTGTTCTTGTATTTTTTTTCTTGGCCATAATACCCTCTTTTATATCTTATAATCTTTTCCTGCGATGCTGTCTTCGCAGGAGTTTCGCCAAATCTTGAGTGTTGTCTTCATCGACCGTAAAATCTCCGGCCTTTCCGCCGCCCTGTCCTTTGTCTCGCCGGGGTCCTCAATCAGGTCAAAGAGCATATACGTTTTGCCTTTGTTCTTACTGTAGAGCTTGTATCTGTTGTCCGTGAGCGAGATTTGGCTGCCGGATTCAAAGCCGATGGGGACGGGACGTTTCGTCATTTTGCCTTCAATCAACGGCAGCAGACTGACTCCGTCAATCGGTTTCGGCTGGGCCTTGAGCTTGACACCAAGCACGTCCAGAACGGTCGGGAAGTAATCCGACGTACAGCAGGGAATATCTGTCACCTGCCCGCCCTTTATCCGTTCAGGCCACTGCAATACAGCCGGCACTCGAACGCCGCCCTCGAACAGACTGCGTTTGCGCCCACGGAAGGGCCCAGCAGAGCCACGATAGCGTCCACGTTTGCCGTCTTTTCCCTCAGGGCCGTTGTCACTGCAAAACCACAGCATCGTGTTATCTGCAACGCCCAGCTCTCGTAACTGCTTACGGAGCCTGCCCATCTGCTCATCCAAAGCGGTAATGCATCCGTAGTAGTGCTGCTCGCCTTCGCTATACTGCGAATACTTCTGTCTGTATTCGGGACCGCCTACAACCGGCGCATGCGGCGCGTGGAACCAGACGACAGCGAGAAATGGCTTTTTGTTTTTTGCGGCTTTATCGATAAATGGAGCAACGCGGTCCATAATGATTTGCGAATCATCTCCCTCGAGTTTTTCGGTTACATTCCTGCCGTTGTGCCAATAAAGCGCCCGCACGTCGAACTTTTTTCCGTGTACGTTGGCAGGGTCATAGGGGTCCCACGTAGCTACCGCATACTCAGTGGAGAACCATTCATCAAATCCGCTCATAGCCGGCGTCATATAATTTTCCCCGGGTTTTCGCCCTGGGCCTTTCCCTGAATAATCTGCAAGCAGTGTCCCCAGGTGCCATTTACCGAAATGACCGGTCGTGTACCCCTGTGTCTTGAGTGCCTCTGCCAGCGTAATTTCCTCCTTCGGCAGGTGTCCGACATTTGCAAATGTGATTCCATAGCGATATGGGTGCCGGCCCGTCAGGCAGCTTCCACGAGTAGGTGAGCACACCGGTGCAGCCGAATAGAAACGCGTGAATCGCAAGCCGGCTTCGGCCATCGCATCCAGATTCGGTGTCTTAATGATTTTATTGCCGTTAAATCCCGTGTCCCCGAAGCCCAGGTCATCCGCCATACAGAGGACAATGTTCGGCTTGTCTTTCTTTTTTCCAAAGAAATCCCACGGCAAAGCCATTGCTGCGGCCCCGCCCACAACCGAACTGAGGAACCTTCTCCTGCTAATCATCATACCTATTTTTCCAGTGAAAACACGATTCAACTTTCGTAAGCCGAATCTGCACACTATAATACACTACAAGACCGGCTTTGTCCAACAAATTGGTATTGCTGTTGAAAACTACAGCTTCGTGCTATAATGGCGAACAAGAGCAGAAGTAACTTAGCGTTTTATGGTTTGCACGCTATTTATTCGAGGCACGAGCAAGGGATTGTTTCAATAACAGGCAGGTTTTAAGATGGCCCAGCTTAAGAAACAACTTGGTTCCCTCGATGTATTTTCCGTGGCGGCCGGTGCGATGATAAGCTCCGGTCTGTTTGTTTTGCCTGCTATCGCTTTCGCAAAAGCCGGCCCTGCGGTCATATTGTCATATATTTTTGCATCGCTTTTGATGATTCCCAGTGTCCTCAGCAAGGCCGAATTAGCTACGGCAATGCCGCGAGCGGGCGGAACATATTTTTTTGTCGAGCGGAGCTTAGGCCCGATTTGGGGTCTTTTCGGGGGACTGGCCGGCTGGTTTTCATTAGCATTGAAGAGCGCTTTTGCCGTTGTCGGTATGGCGGTTCTCATCGAGCTAATAGTTGAAACGCAAATGGTTGGGTGGCATCCAAAAATAATAGCCGCAATTTGCTGCCTTGCCTTTATGGCACTGAATATTGTAAGCGTCAAACACACAGGCAGATTTCAGGTCTTGCTGGTCGGGGTGCTGTTAGTGATACTTGCCTTCTTTGTAATCTTTGGTTCCCGAGCCGTCGAAGCTGCAAGGTATACGGGTTTTCTCGACAAAGGCTGGCCGGCAGTGCTTGCAACCGCGGGCCTGGTCTTCATAAGTTTCGGCGGACTGACTAAAGTTGCGAGCATTGCCGAAGAAGTCAAACAACCCGGCAAAAATCTGCCGCTTGGGATGATATTAGCCTGGTTTATTGTAACCCTGTTTTATATTGGCGTAATTGTAATTACAGTAGGAGTTGTTGATGGCAAGGAACTGATTGGCAACCTGATGCCGATATCATTGGCGGCCAGTAAATTTATGGGTCGGCCGGGTTTTGTACTGCTCAGTCTCGCCGCGATAGCCGCTTTTGTAACCACGGCAAACGGCGGGATACTTGCTGCGTCACGCTCACCTCTTGCTATGAGCAGGGACCAGCTCCTGCCACCGCTTTTAGCCCGCGTTAGCAGCCGCTTCAAAACGCCTCACTTCAGCATACTGCTCACAGGCGGATTTATGATTGCGGCGATTGTTTTTCTCGATATCGAATCTCTGGTAAAAACGGCCTCGACCCTGATGATAATCCTTTTTATTCTTGTCAACGCCAGCGTGATTATCATGCGTGAGAGCAGGATACAAAGCTACCGCCCGAAATTCAAGTCGCCTTTATATCCGTATATCCACATCTTTGCTATCATTGTTTATAGCGTTCTCATCATCGATATGGGAAAAGTACCACTACTTATTACTGCAGGCTTTGTTGTTTTGAGCACAGGCTGGTACTTTCTTTATGTTTCCAAACGTGTCAGCCGGGCCTCAGCAGTGATGCATATTGTAGAACGAGTTACCGCCAAGGAGCTCAAGACCGTCACCCTCGAAAATGAGCTTCGAGATGTTTTATTGCAGCGCGACGATATAATCGAGGACAGATTCGATAAGCTTATAAGAGAATGTGAAATCCTCGATGTACAGGGCAAAAAGAGCGCAGAAGATATTTTCCGGCAGGCTTCCGAAATCCTGGACAAAAGACTGGATATAAATGAATACGTCCTTTTCGAGAAATTTCTGCATCGCGAAGCGGAGGGCGGGACAGTAATTCAGCCGGGCTTTGCCATACCGCACATAGTAGTTGAGGGCGAAAACAAATTCGATATTTTACTTGTCCGAGCTGTTGACGGCATCGACTTTCCACACGCCCCCGACCCGGTTAAGATAATGTTTGTTCTGGCCGGCAGCCAGGACCAGCGTAATTACCACCTGCGGGCGCTGATGGCCATAGCCCAGGTTGCCCAGGAGAAAGGCTTTGAGCAGCGATGGCTCGCGGCCAGAGACGCAGGCGGCATACGAAACCTAATCCTTCTATCGACAAGAAAAAGAGACACGAATCTATAAGCCCATTAGATGGTTGATTATCAACATATCTAATTCTTCGTAATCCCGCTGCTGTATGAGTTTGGCGACCTTGTTTTTATCAAGACTTCGAACAAGCTCAACGAGTCGCAGAAAGATTGCCCGGCTGTTTGCCAGATGTTTTGTGGCGACCTGCTGCTTTTGCGTTCGCATCGCTTTTACATCGAGGCCGACAAACTGGCCGTCGCTGCCATAGTCGTGCTCATCGAGTATCCGCACCTGGTTGAAGGCCCTTCGCAAATCAACAGTGCCGAATGCCCTGTCCTCATCGAATTTCAAGCCGTTCTGGTCGTTGAGGTGAACCGTGAACAGCTTATTATAAGCAAGGGCAAAGCCCATATCGTCCGAAGGGTCAAGGCCGGCTAAAATAACATGAGCGGTTTCGATGTTGACTCCGACACGGTCGGGATAGTCGGTAAGATAGCCGATAGCAACGGCGTGGCCGGTCGTTGGGATATAGGCTTGGTCCATCGGCTCGTTCGGCTTTGGCTCAATCGCAATTTTGACTTCTTTGTTGTAGTGGAGCATATCGTTGAGTGCCTCTGCGATTTGACCGACCGCAATCTTGCTGTCCTTTGCTTCGCGAATATATGTCCCTTCTCGGGCATACCAGACGACGACCAGCTTCGTACCGAGGGCATCGGCGATATCGAGCATCCGGCGACTGCGGTCTTTGGCATACTGCCGGCAGGCCGGGTCGTTGGACGTATATGCTCCGTCGATTGTGCGCGCATCCTCCCACAGCCGGGGTGCAACAAATTCCGCAACCAGACCTTCGCTCTCCAGCATACTGTGCACCTCTTTTGCCTTTTTGGCTATCTGCTCGGGGCCGAGATTATCCATATCCGGCACGGCATCGTCATCGTGGAACTGTACGCCGTCGAAGCCGAGCTTCTTATACATCTTGAGTTTTTTACCGAATTCAATACTGTCCCTGACCGGCGGCCCAAACGGGTCCGCCCCCTCGTGGATATTCCACGGCCCAAACGAAAATCTGTATTCTCCAGCCATTTCTATCTCTCCTTAAATTTGTTTTAATCCATGTCTATTTTTTCCTTTTTGCACAGCCTGTGCGTGATGGGCGTAATGGGCGCGAAGGTCACGCGCGTATTCCTTTAGAATCTTTTTGCCAAGACCCCTGTAATCTCCGCAGCGATATAAGGCCCGCGCCAGAATCAGCTCGCGCAGCGAGTAGTTCCGTGTCTTCGTGTCCGTAGGACTGGTCGGCGTCCGCAGCCTCGCATCTTTGATTTCAGTAAAAGCGTGCCCCATTATGCCGGGCTTTTTTAGAAGTTGCGCAAGCGGCTTTGCTGCCGCACGTTCACCCAGCGTCTCAAGCGCCATCGCTACCGCACGGCAATGTGAAAACTCACTTTTGTCATCAAGCTGTTCGACCTTTTCCAGAATGGATTTCACTGCCCGCCTATCGCGTGTTCGACCCAAAGCGATTATTAGACTATCAAGTTCGCTTATGCTCGCCCCGTATTGACCCATACCCGTGAAATTCCAGCCTTTGTCCCAATCCCTGGACTGCACGGCGTCCATCAGAGTATCGGCGCCCGTCGCATCGCCCAACATACCGAGGATATGTGCGTAAGCAAGTTGTGCCTTTGTTGTCTCAGCAGTTTTGTAAGCATCTCGCAGAAGCAGCAAAGCATCCCGCGGCTGAGTCAGCAATACCTCCAGTCCATCGTAGTCATTGACAACGCGCTCAACAGCGCTGGCAATCTGTTCTTTAGGTAATGGAAACGAGTCCTTATCGGTCAGGACCCTCTCCGGCAGATTACCCTTCTCAATGAGGTGTTTCTGAAGTGCCCTGATATCAATGTCACGCAGTCCCTTGCCGCTTTTTGTAACCATTGCCGCAACTACGCCTGCCGCGTAGCCCTGGTTCTGAATGTCGGCCTGCATTCTTATAACGGGCATCGCATCGCGGTGGGCGCTGACGCCGAGCCCGGTTACAAGAATGCCATCGAGACCTTTCGGCAGCAGGCAGCGATAGGGGACATTAACAATAATGTCCTTTCTTCCGGGGGGCTTGAGCAGAAACGCCGGATGTATCGTAAAGCCGTGCGTGTCGAAATCGCTTTTGGCTATCACAACGGTATCGGGGCAGGTACGGTCGTTCAGGATATCAAGCGGCGACATAATAAAGTCACCGACAATCCGCCGCCGTTCTCGTGTATCTATCAACTGCCCCAGGTCGTAGGCGCGGCTGTACTTTTTCTTTGCAACGACAAAAGCCCGCCAGGTATCGATAACATCCGCATCGTCAATGAATGTCCAATCGGTATTAGTGTATCCTGTACCCATATTGTGCGGCGGGAGCCCGGCACCCTGGACGGCGACGCCGGTACCGTTTGTATATGCGCACATAGCACCGGCAGCAGCGGCGATGTCTGCATTTCCGGTCGAATCAATGACCGCCCTGGCCAGTACCACGCCCCGTCCCTGTTGCGTAGCGACCACGACACCTTTGACTCGCCCATCTTCCACGAACGCACCGCAGCCGAGCGTGCCGAACCATATATCGGCGCCGGCCTTGCGGAGCTCTCGCCGATACCACTGGCTCTTCAATTCGGGATTCCACGATGCGGCCTTGCCCTTTCCATCGTCTGCGAAACTTGCGATACCTTCATCGATTTCCGTTGTAAAACCGACGCGGTAACCGTGATAGTATTTGCTAATCAGGCCGAGGGTCCCGACTCCGCCGAGGCCGTGAAGATACTCGATGACAAGCGTTTTTGCTCCCTGGCGTGCCGCGGCGATGCCGGCAGGCGCTCCGCCTGTGCCGCCACCGATGACGACTACATCTACTTCCCCAAGCACCGGCACAGCCCGCTTGTTCGCAGGGATTGTCACAAGTTTTTTTTGTCCTCGAATTATCCCGCTCAAATTCTCTCGCACATCTCCTGACGCCACGGGCACCGCTGCTTTGCCGTATAATCCCACGTTCTTTAGTTTGCCGGTTCGCCTTGCCTGCGAAGCGGCCGCGGCGCCAATGCGGCTGCCGACTTCCATCAGCTCCAGCGGCCGCAGCAGCGATTCGGCCGCACTGCGGGATACATCCGCGCATCCGCCAAGCACGTATAAACGTTTAATACCCATTGGCCGGAACGCATCGAGATTGACCTTTTTCGCACCGGGCCAGGTACCGGACAGACTTTTGTTGCCTTTCATCGGGTCGGGCGGCACTTGGAAGAGCGTGTCTGATGAATCAAGTTGTCCCGAATTCCAGGTTCTGTCGCGTGCAGTCTGCTCGGCTTTGGCAAAGGAAGCGAATGAGCCGTTCTTCATTGGAATCTCAAGTGTGTACTCGATGGCCTGTCGTCCATTGACCGGCGCGGGCATCCTTCGTACCCGGATGCCTTCTCCTGTTCGGACTTCGCCGCCGACAGCGATGTGCTGAAAGGTCTGCTTCCCTGTGGGATAGGGACGAAAAGACGCACCGGCCATCCTCGCTACGCTCGCCCGCGGCGTAGCATCGATGATGACCTTAGCTTTTACAGCCTGCCGTCCGGAACGGTTGGCCATTACGATGCCGGCGGGGTCTCCCGCTCCATCACGAAGTACGTCCGTCGCATAGCAGCCAAACAGAAACTGCACATCAGCTTCGAGCAGCGCCTCATCGAGTGTTCGCTTGACCTGCATCGGCGTCGGAGGTATGCGAGGCTTTTGGATTGGCTCAACTTGCGGCTGTTCGGCCTGTATCACAATCTCACCTAAAAGTATTCTATCAACATCAGCGTTCTTCTTAACGAGCAACTTGACATAGCGTGCCTTCTCTGTTACCGGCGCCGAAAGGTCAATCGCCGATTCTTCAAATGAACCTTGGCCGAGCATTTCATTTTTGATGACTGCAACCTGCCTGTATTGTTGGCCGTTGCTAATTGAGACGGTTACGCTTTTCACTTCGAAATCGTTGTCTCGCTGATAGGCAAGAACGTGGACCCTTCTTAGACGATAGTCTCTACCCAGCTTAGCAGTAATCGTTACGTCGCCGTTATACTGAACGCTTTGTGAAGGGGCACTGTTCCACTTGCCGTCGGCAAGTAGTGATGGAGGCTCAGTGTCTTTATGAACACCTGCGGATGGTTTGTCGGCTTGGTATGTGAAAGTAATTCCTTTTTCCATCCGTGCCGAGGCCAGCGGCTCTGCAAAAACCTTCCTGGTAAGCGATGATGTCGGCTCTTCGCCCGGCTCGAGCCACAGCCGATACGTACCACAAAGGTCTTCGCCAAGGTACGGCCGTGATGCCGCGAGGAAGACCTTCGCGCCCTTCTTTGCTGCTTCGACGGCGGCAGCCACACCGCCTGATGAACCGCCGACAACTACAACTTCACAATCGTAAGCTACGGGAATATCCCGCGCAGATTCATTGACTGTTTTTTCGTAAGCTGCTAACGCCGGAGCGATTTCGGAATAGGTGCGAATGGCGTTTTCGGTGGTGGAAACTCCGGTTTTCGGCAGTATGGAACAGTTGGCGTGTAGTAAAAAGAACGCAGCGACAACTGTTACAGGGATGAGTTTCTTCATCTTCAGTCCTTTCTCTGGACAGCTTTTTGCGCATTGTAGAATTTCTAACGGTGCTGAAAGCACAGACTGCCAACCATGCTAACATTATCGTAAATATTGGCTCCTTTGCAATAAGAATCCTCAGTGTAAATGCGGAAATGAAAAAAGGCCGCGAGCGTAACACTCACGGCCCTTTTTACCTTTTCGTATGCAGACTCGCGACATTATCCACGAACAGCGTTATGGTCCACAGGTTTGCAGCCAGTTGTCAGCCAGCTCAGCTAAGTCTTTAAAATCAACCGTACCGCTGCCGTCGATGTCGGCGCGCATGCAGGTGGTTACACCAAAGTCCAGGTAGTAGTGGTCACTGAATATATCATAATAAATATAATGGTCACCATCGTTCGCACGGCCCCATGTTCGGAGCCGGAATTGATACGCACAGCGTTTCCACTCCATCAGGCTCGGCGGTGCATCCTTGGAGTTAAATTCCTTGCTGTGTACGCCGTCCCAGTAAGGAGGCGTCGTCGGGGAATACGACTCGTCGGCGATAGTACCGCGGTGCTCGTTTTTGCCGGCGACGGTGTCCAGCAGGAAGCGTCTCAAATAGCCGGTGGGGTGCGAGGCGGTTATGGTAAACCGCAGGTTCTCGTTCGAGTTGGTAAGACCGATGATAGCGCATTCCTCTATCAGTCCATCAGTGCACGGGTCGTAGTTGGGATTGCCTTCGTTGGGGTCGTACCTGACGTCGTGGATTATAGCTTCAACCGGGTTGTTATCAATGAGCAGGATAATATGGTCCCAACCGTCGGTCGGCGGCAGGCCGACTTCAACCAGCGTAAAAGGGTCGACCCACTGATATGCCTTATAGGTGAGGGTGTATTTGCCGTTTTCACATACTCTCGTGTTCCACCTTATCCTTAAATCGGGGTTCGACCAAATGCTCCCGTCGAGCGGACTATTCAATTTATAGAGATAATCCTTTCCGTCGATAGGGTCCGGCCCCATCCTTACATACTCATGCTTCCAGAAACCATTGGCGTCAACATACCATCTTACCTTACCCAGCGGTTGTCCGCCCAGCTCTTCTCCGAGAACGACGTAATCTTCCGGTGCGGGTTCATTGCCATCATCCCATTTGGCCAGCATCATCTGATAAAAATGGACATCATCATAAAGTCCAAACTGTCCGCGTACCCGGAGGGTGCTGCCGAATGGGGAGTCTTTGTATTGTGGAACTCCAAACAACGCCGCTGCATCCGGGTCAACGTTTGCCAGCCCCACATTCGGCTCGTTCGCGTCCCGGCCTATCTCCGTGGTGGGAAGGTCTCCGATGTTGGTAATGATAAACCCGGTTCCGGTATGTAGAGGTGGTTCATATACTTCTCCAAAAGGCCCGCCGTAGGCACCCATGTCGTTGCGGGAGCCGTCAATATCCTGGTATTCTAATGCGGGATGGCCGGTATCGATGCAGGGCGAGCCTTCTAAAAGGTGTACGTCATCGTCTTCAGTGCCGACTATGTCATCGGGTCCATCGGCATCCACGAACAAGGGATTGTCACCGATGTTGCCCGTGCCGCCCAATGCACCGGTCAAGCCTTGTACGCAGGTATAATCAATCGCGGGCGTCGAGCTGGACGTGTGAATCTGAGCGGACTCATCTGTGCCATCAACATCGCTGTTGCTCCAGAAAATACAGCTATTCACAGTAGCGTCGTTGCCGTCTCTGTTATATAGGCCACCGCCTGATAGAGCAGCGGAATTATCATTGAACGTGCAGTTGGTCAGCACGGGAGGATTGGGATTGGGGCTGCCTCCCACACCAGCGTTGAATATTCCCCCTCCCATATACATCGTTGAGTTGCCACTGAACACGCAGTTGGTCAGCTTCGGGGTGTCGTAGTTATCCAAAGTCCACATCCCCCCACCCCCACTATCTGCGGTGTTGCCCAGTATCACGCAGGAAATCAGCGTCGGGCCGCTCTGTTGAAAGGACAGCGCACCGCCAGCTCCTGTCGCTGAGTTTGCGATAAAGATGCAGTTGATAATGGTCGGGTTGCACTCGTGCCAAACGGCGAGGCCTCCTCCAGCACCTGCTGAATTGTTGATAAACAAACAGTTTTTTACCGTTGGACTACTATAATCTATGTACATTCCGCCGCCTAAATAGTCCGGGTAGGCACCTTCGGCGTTTCCGCCAGTAATAGTGAAGCCATCCAGGATGGCGGTGTGGTCATCGAAGTTGCTGGCGACAACGTGGAGGCTGTTGTCGGAATTGTTTCCCGGCGTCCCAATGTCACCGCTGAGGACGGTTTCGTAAGCTTCGGTATCACGGGCATCAGGGTCCGCCTCACCAAAGCCGCCATAACCGCCTTCGATAGCAACGCCGCTGATGAGCTGAAACGTGGCTGCTCGGTCGCCGGGTGTTTGGCCACCTCCCTGGTCGGGCTTGTAAGTGCCTTCGGCTACCCGGATCTCGTCCCCGGGCCAAGCTACCGCCAGAGCGTCCTGAAGATTGTTGAACGCATTTATCCAATTCGAGCCGGTATTGGCGCCAGGTGCATCGGCATCGACATGCCAGATACACACACCATCACAGTAGCGGTATTCTACAGGGATAAAGTATTCGAAAACCACATCGTCGGTTGCATTTATCATCTGGAATCTGATTTGATCCACCGCCACGTTCCCGTATGGAATTCTAAAGTAGCCTGTGCTGCTGCCCTTACCGACAGTATAAAATCCTGAGCCGTGGGCAAAATAACCCGGCGTTAGCGACCCATTGGTAAAGGGACGTGCAAAAATCTGCACCGATTCTGTCACAGCATAGTCAAATGTGATGTCGACTTTTTCATTGGGGAGCAGTGTTGCCGGAGAAGGAGGAACCAGCACAATATTGGTTATGGAATTGCCATAATGATATTCCACAGGTACAAAGATTTCTCGAAGCACCTTGCTTTGGTCGGCATTAGTCATCCAGATTCCGACTTGATCGACAACAATATCGCCAGAGGAAATTGTTACATACCCACTGCCACTGCCGCTTCCAACAGGATAAGGCGGTGAGCCGCTTACCGCGAAATTGGGAGACCACGAACCATCGGTATAGGGCATTACAAAAATTAGCACCCCACCCGCTTCCGTCGTACCATAGTCAAATGTGATGTCGATATGTTCATTGTTGAGCAATGCTGCCGGAGAAGGAGGAGACAGCACAATATTAGTTATGGAATGGGCATAAAATAAATATTCCACCTTAATAAAAATTTCCAGAAGCACCTTGCTTCCGTCCCAATTAGTCATCTGGAATTTGACCTGATCGACGCCAATATCACTATCGAGAACTGTAAAGTATCCGGAACCATTGCCTTGGCCGAAATAAAGCGGTGATTGGGAAACTTCGGCATTCGGGGTTAACCGACCCTTCGTATAGGGAAATGCATAAATACGCACCCCATCTTTTTCCTCCGTAGTATAGGAACATCGGAAGTTGACATGTTCACCGTCGAGCAATTCTGCCGGAGGAGAAGGATACGTAGCCATATCGTATATCTCGTTTGCCATTGCGTATGGAGTTAGACCGAAACCGGCCACACATACTATTAGTGCCAAAATGCCGGCATTCAAAAAACTTCTTTTCTGTTTCATCTTCCTTTCCTTTCAATAAATGTGGTTATTATGTGGTGCGTACACCGCACCCATTTGTTGTATTTTGAGCAAATTACGCCGATAGAACTGGATTTTACCCATCGTCCTCCTATCAGCACCCCCCGAATAAATTAAATACAGCCGAATTATAAGGCCATTTTGCTGTGCGTCAAGAAAAAAATCCTTCAAAAATCAGGTTTTCTTCCTGCCACCAGGGCGAGAAAGACGAGGTCTGGTTCAGGAATGCCGATTAAGAGCGTCTGACAAAACCCTATACGTTAGCCTGAGCGATTAATCCGAACAAGTCGGGCTTCTTATTTTAAGGTCCAGCCGACCGGGCAGCATTTGAGCCATAAATCAGCAAAGTCTTTTAAGTCGGCAAAGTCTACTTCTCCACTGCCATCGAGGTCGGCGGCCAAGCCGGTTTCCTCAAGACGCCAAAGTTGAGCAAATCTTGCAAAGTCATCAAACGAGACTATACACAAGGGCCCGCCCGGCCAGAAGCCACCGAGCAGCTCATAGTTGCCGCCGCTGCTCCAGGCCGCATCCGGCTGCCCAATTGTTCCAGTTAGCACATACGGCCCACCGCTGCTTCGCCCACCGCCGCACAACACGACTTGCTAAACCTTGACAGATGCGGTTTTGAGTCTAAAATCACGGTGTATGGCAGATTCGGCCCCACAAAAGAAGAAAAAGAAAAAACATCATCCCTTTACGGATTGGCTCAGCTTTGTTGCGCTGCGGATTCTTGTGGTTTTTCTTTACCTGTTCGATGTCGAGACCAATCTGAAGACCGCATGTTTTCTCGGGCGATTGCTGTGGGGACATTATCATCGCGGCCGCAAGCGGGCGCTGGACAATCTTCGTGCAAGCTTCCCTGACAAAAGCGAAGAATGGCTCCGGCAGACCGGCCGACGAAGCTTCGAACATATCGCAATGTTAGCGATTGATATACTGTTTACGCCGCGATTGGTGAAAAAAAACAACTGGCGGGATTATTCAAAGTTCAAGACTGCGGAAAGGGCCAAATGGCTGATGCGGGAAGGCAAAGGCATGATTATGGTTGCGGGCCATTACAGCAACTTTGAAATAATGGGTTATATGTTGGGGCTGTTTGGTTTTAATGTTTACAGTATTGCCCGTCCTCTGGATAACAAGTATATTAACAAGTACCTATACGATGTCCGCCTGCGAGCCGGCCAGAAAATAATCGACAAGAAAGGCGCCGCGGAGCTGATGGGAAAGCTAACTTCGAGCGGTGCGACGCTTTGCTTTATTGTCGACCAGGATGCCGGCAGAAAAGGGATATTCGTTGATTTCTTCGGCCGTAAGGCCAGTACCTACAAGAGCATCGGCCTGCTTGCTATCACCGGTAATATACCAATAGGGGTCGGTTACAGCAGGAGAGTTGATAATCGTTTTTACTTCGAGATTGGGGTTAATCGGGTTATTATGCCTGAAGAATGGGCCGACAAGGACGACCCGCTGGAGTGGGTCACGGCAGAATATACCAGGGCGATTGAGAAATTCGTGCGGGAAGA